>VYDC01000268.1:6337-13603 GCA_009843585.1 Chloroflexota bacterium
CCACTACTGGGAGCACGGCCCCCCCGCGGGGACCCCGCTGGTCCTGGTGCACCTCACCCCCGACGCGCGCTGCTTCCTGGACGCGATGCTCCACCTCGCAGACGGCGGCATCCGCGCGATCTCCGTCGACATGCCGGGCTACGGCGACTCGGAGCGTCCCGCCCGCCCCTACGAGGAGATCGCCGCGTTCGCCGATCAGGTGGCGCGCGTGCCCGCGGCGCTCGGCATCGAGCGTTACGACCTGCTCGGCCACATGACCGGCGCCAACGTCGCGGCGGAGCTCGCGGCCCGCCACCCGCACGCGGTCACCCGGCTCGTCCTCTCCGAGCTCGTCGACTGGCGAGCACACGCCGAGCACCGGGGTTCGCACGCCCGCCAGTTCCCCGCGCCTCCCCCCGCGCGCGACGGATCGCACCTCCTCGCGCTGTGGAACCAGTACGCCTCGATGCTCGACGAGGAGCCGGGCGAGGTCCGCATCGAGGACGTGCAGCGCCGCTTCCTCGCGCTCTGGCTCGCGACCTACCAGGGCCCCCCGATCGGCGACCGCGGCGCGGACGCCGGCGCCAGCGCCATCTACGGCGCGGTGGGATGGTCTGCGGCCGCCCCGCACACCATCGAGAGCCAGGAGCTGAGCGAGCGGCTGGGCGCGATCACGGCGCCGACGCTCCTGCTCTGCGCGGGAGAGGGGGTGCTCCGGACCGGCGCCGACCCGCGGGCCGACCGCGACCGCCTGGTCGCGCTGCTGCCCAGAGGCGAGTCGCTGACGGTGCCGGGCGTCTCCCACGTCTGGCCGCACACCCGTCCCTCCGCCTTCGCGGAGACGGTCGAGCGTTTTCTGAGGAACCCCGCCTGAGGGCGTCCGGCGCTGCTCAGCTCAGCCCGATCAGCGCGGACAGCGTGCCTCCGAGCACGCGCTCGCGATCGGCGGGGGAGAGCCCCGGCGCGCGCCGGAGCCACCCGACGGGCGACTGGTCGCCCATGTCGAAGGGGAAGTCGCTCCCGAGCACGACGTGATCGGGACCCATCGTCTCTAAGACGTAGCGAAGCGCCGCGTAGTCGTGCGTGATGCTGTCGACGTAGAGCAGCCTCAGGTAGTCGCGCGGCGGTCGCGAGATGTGCGCGCGGGGCTCGCTACGGACGCCGAAGCCGTGGTCCCAGCGCCCGATAGCGAAGCAGGCGTAGCCGCCGGCGTGCGCGAAGACGAGCTTGAGCGCCGGCAGCCGGTCGAGGACGCCCCCGAAGATCAGGCTCGCGATCGCGATCGTCGAGTCGAGCGGGAAGCCGACGAAGTTCTCGAGGTAGTAGGAGCGGCCCCGCCCCGATGCCTGCGTGGCGGGCGCGTGCGGGTGGAAGAAGAGCAGCGCCCCGAGGCGCTCGGCCGCCTCGAAGAAGGGGAGCAGCGCCGGATCGTCGAAGTCGCGCCCGTCGACGTGCGTACCGAGCGCGGCGCCGGCGAAGCCCAGCCCCATCGCGCGCTCGAGCTCGGAGACCGCGCGCGCCGGCTCCTGAAGCGGCACGGTCGCGAGTCCGCCGATACGCCCCGGCGCCTCGCGCATCGCCCGCCCGATCTCGTCATTGAGCTCCCGGGCCGCCGCCTCGGCCTCGGAGACGGGCAGATGGTAGTTGAAGAAGTACGGAGGGGAGGAGAGGAGCTGCATCCCGACTTCCTGCCGGTCCATCACGGCGAGGCGCTCCTCCAGCGAGGCGCGCCACAGCGGCTCCTGCGGCCCGGCCAGCCGGTCGCGCGTCACGATGTAGCGCTTCCCCTCGTGCTCGCGCTGCGAGGCGCGGTACCACTCCCCGCCTCCCTCGGTCGCGCTCCAGAAGGCCTCGGGGATGAGGTGCGCGTGGACGTCGATGTTCATGGCGGCTCCGCTCGAACGCTCGTGTCGGGCGGCGGTGAGCCTACCCCATCGCCGGGCACGGCCGCGGCGTCGCGCCGCGGGCACGGGGTCGCCGGCCTCCGCCGCCGCCCTAGCCGCCGTCCCTGGGCGCGCACGACCCGTCGCCTCCCGCCGCGCCCGCGCGGCGGGAGCTGATGAGCTCGCCGGGGCGGACGTGGAGCGTCCACATCGCGACGATGCCGGTCAGGCCGATCCAGACGATGAGCAGGATGTGGGAGCCCACCGCGTAGGCCCCGGCCTCCGAGAGGCCGAACCCCATGAAGGCGAGAGCCTCGGTCACAGCCACTTCGTAGGGCCCGATGTCCCACGGTGTCAGCGGGAGCGAGACGATCACGTTCGCGGCGATGGTGACCAGCACCGCCTCGGAGAATCCCAGCTCGAGCCCGAAGGCCCGGCCCATCATCCAGTAGACGCCGACCTCGGCCGCCCAGGCCACGACGGAGAAGCCGATCGCGATTCCCATCCCGGCGCCCCCGCGCAGCACGCGCATCCCGTTGACGAACGAGGGGACGATGGTGGCGATGTGGGCGCGCAGGGCCGGGGGGAGCAGCCCCGCGACGCGCCAGTGCTCCACGGCGACCCCCGCTCCGCGGCGCGCGATCACGAGGGAGGCGGCGAAGGCCCCGAGCACCACCAGGGCGACGACCGCCGCCGCCGGCGTGCGGAGCGCTCCGGGGTCCAGCAGCAACAGCGCCGGGAGCAGCAGCACGATGAAGGCGACGCCATCGAGGACCGACTCGACGAGGAAGACGCTGCTGGTCAGCTCCGCGCGGGGTATGCCGAAGCGCCGGCGCGCGAGCTCGACGCGCAGCACGTCGCCGGCGCGCAGGGGCACCACGGCGTTGGCGAGGTTGGAGATCAGGAAGACCGGGAGCAGGCCTCGGCCGCTGAGCCCGCTCCGGTGCCGGAGCAGGACGCGCCAGCGGTAGGCGTGGATCGTCTTCGAGAGCGTGAACACGACGAGGCCGGCGAGCGCCCAGCCGAGCCGCACGTCGGTGAGCTGCTCCACAGCCCGGTCGAGATCCACGCGCAGCGCCAGGAAGGTGAAAGATCCCGCGGTGAGAGCCACCTGTAGCAGCAGGAAGCGGCGCCGCTGACGCAGATACGCGCCCATCGAGCCTCCCCGCGCGCCGGCTCCCGCGGATCGGCGGGCCCCCCGGAGCCGCAGTGTACGGCGTGGGGGCGAGAGGCCACACCGCGCCGGCGCGCACGCCGGCCGCCCACCTCGCGGCAGATGGCGCTACGCTGGGCGGCCGGCGCGCGGGGGCCGCGGGGCCAGCGCCGGACGGAGGTGAGCCATGGCCGCGATCGCCTCGAGCGAGGGGAGCTTCTCAGAGGACGTGCTCGAGGCCTCCCGCGAGCGGCCCGTCGTCGTCGACTTCTGGGCCGCCTGGTGCGGGCCGTGCCGCATCCTGGGACCGATGCTGGAGGCGCTGAGCGAGGAGTACGGCGAGTCGGTCCGCCTGGTCACGGTCGACGTCGACGAGAATCCCGGCCTCGCCCAGCGCTACGGGATCAGCGGCATCCCGGCCGTGAAGGCCTTCCGCAACGGCACGCCGGTGAACGAGTTCGTCGGGGCGCTCCCGGAGCCACAGGTGCGCGCCTTCTTCGCCTCGCTGGTGCCGACCGCCGCCGAGCGCGCCGCCGAGGCGGGCGCCGCAGCCCGTGCGTCCGGGCAGACGCTCGAGGCGCGCCGGCTCTTCGATGAGGCGCTCGCCGCCGATCCCGGAAACGAGGAGGCCTCGGTCGGGCTCGCCGAGCTGCTCCTCGAGTCGGCCGCGCCCGCCGAGCTCGCGCGCGCGCTCCAGCTCGCCGCCCCGTTCGGGGGGAACCCGCGCGCCCGCCGCGTCGAGGCGCTCGCACGCCTTCGAAGCGCCGCCGCGGGGCTCGACGAGGGCGACCTGCTCACCCGCGTGGCCGCCGATGGCGACGACGCGGAGGCCCGGTACGGCCTCGGCAGGCTCCTCGCCGCTCGGGGCGAGTGGGAGGCGGCTCTCGAGGAGCTGCTTGCCACCGTCCGCCTCGACCGGGAGCTCGACGGCGACGGCGGGCGGCGCGCGATGCTCGACATCTTCGCCGTGCTCGGCAACCGACACCCGCTGAGCGGCGTGTACCGGCAGAGGCTCGCCGCGATCATCTTCTAGGAGCGACGCGCCGCCGCGGCTGCACAGGCGATCGGCGCAGGAGAGGGGAGCGGGTGATGGGCGAGGGCTTTGCGAGCTTCCGCGCGGCCGCCGTGCAGGCGGCGCCGGTCTTCCTCGACCGGGAGGCAACGCTCGAGAAGACGCTCGCGCTCGCTGCGGAGGCCGGACGCGGGGGCGCAGAGATCGTGGTCTTCCCCGAGGTGCACCTCCCCGGGTACCCCTACTGGAACCGGCTGGAGAACGTCTTCCGCACCACGGGCTACTACGAGGAGCTGCTTCAGAACGCGATCCGGGTGCCCGGACCGGAGACCGAGCGGCTCCAGCTCGCCGCGCGGCGCTCCGGGATCTACCTCCTGGTCGGCGTGAACGAGCGCGTGAGGGAGACGGTCGGCACCCTCTACAACACGAACCTGCTCTTCGGGCCCTCGGGCGAGCTGCTGCTGCGACACCGCAAGCTGATGCCCACCTACGCCGAGAAGCTGACGTGGGGCTTCGGAGACGGGAGCTCGCTGCGCGTCGTCGAGACGCCGCTCGGCGCCCTAGGCACGCTCATCTGCGGGGAGAACGCCAACCCGCTCTACCGCTACGCGCTGCTCGCGCAGGGCGAGCAGGTGCACCTGACCAACTACCCGGCGCTCCCGGGAGGTGATCCGGGCGGCTACGACATCGGGGAAGAGATCCGTCTCCGCTCCGCCAACCACTCCTTCGAGGGGAAGGTCTTCACCGTCGCCGCCAGCGCCGTGATCGACGAGAGCGTGCGGGCGCGCCTCGCCGACACCGAGGAGAAGCGCGCGGCCCTCGGCGGGCCGCAGTCGGCGTTCAGCGGCATCTTCGCGCCCGGGGGGAGGCTGATCACCGAGCCCCTGCCGCCCGGCGAGGAGGGCATCCTCTACGCCGACTGCGACCTGAGGGCGCAGGTGGGGCCGAAGCTGCGGCACGACGTCGTGGGGCAGTACCACCGCCCGGACGTGGTCACGCTCCTGCTCGACCGCGCACCGCGTGCGCCGCTGATAGAGGTCGGAGACGACGAGCCGGGCGGGGAGGAGGCGGACGGCGACGACGGGGGCGCGGCCGCCACGAACGGCCGCTCCGCCGGCGCCTCCCGGAGGGCCGCTCCCCGGCGGAGGGCGGCGGAGGAGACGCCGTGACCTCGGGAGCGGCCCCGCTCGCGGGGCGCGTCGCCATCGTCACCGGCTCATCGCGGGGTATCGGCAAGGACGTCGCCCACGCCCTCGCGGCGGCCGGCGCCGCGGTCGTGGTCGGCGCGCGCTCGGAGGAGCCGCGCCCCGATCCGCGGCTGCCCGGCACCATCCACGAGGTCGCCGGCGCGATCGAGCAGGCCGGGGGACGCGCGCTCGCCCTGCGGCTGGAGATGCGCGACCCCGCGAGCATCGAGAACTGCGTCTCAGCGACCGTCGAGCACTTCGGCCGCATCGACATCGTCGTGAACAACGCCGCCGCCTTCGTCGGAAACCTGCTCGAGCGCATCGAGCCCCGGCACGTCGACGTGATGACCCAGGTGAACATCCGCGGGCCGCTCGCGATGGTGCGCGCCGCCCTCCCGCACCTGCGCACCGCCGCCGAGCGCGAGGGCTCCGCGCACGTGGTCAATATCTCCTCGCGCGCTGCCCGCTTCCCCGGCCCGGGCCCCTACGCCTCCCGCGCGGGCGCGCGGGAGGCGGCCGCGCCCCGCGACGGGGCGCCCAAGGCCCCCCACCAGCGGCGCACCCCGGGGCGCGCGCGCGGGCGCGCGCCCCCCCCCCACGCGGGGGGCCCCCGCACCCCCCCGGGCGGCATCAACACCCCCGGCGTGCTCTTCGGACAGAGCGACCCGGAGAACCCGCGCCTCGACTTCGAGATCGCCGAGAAGATGGCGAAGGCGACGCTCTGGATCGTCCGCCAGCCCCCCTCCTGGACGGGCCACATCCTCTACGACGAGGAGCTCTGCTCGGAGCAGGGGCTCTGAGGGAGAGCACGCCGGACGAGCGCCCTTAGCCCGGCGCCGGCACCTCCTGCGGCGCCAGGCGCCGCAGCTCGGGGACGACGAAGAAGACGGCGGAGGCGAAGGCCGAGACGGCGAGCGCGCCAAGCGCGATCGCGGTCGGCGTGCCGAGGAGGGTCGCGGCGCTCCCCGCGACGAAGCCGCCCACCATGATCAGGAACCAGGTCACGTTCCAAACGCCCATCACGCGGCCGCGCAGCTCGTCGGGCACCAGGAGCTGCAGAGCCGTCATCGCGAAGTTGAGATAGACCGACTGCATGAGGCCGGCGAAGAACAGCAGCGCCATCCCGGGCGCGAGCGACCGGGTCATCGAGAAGGCCGCGACCAGTATCCCGAAGGAGAACGCGCCGCCGAGGATCGCGCGCCCGGTGTGGCGCCCCGCGCCGAGACGCACCACGACGCCCGTCCCGGCGAGCGCGCCGAGGCCGGCGGCCGCCTCGAGCGCCCCGAACCCGCGCGCGCCCACTCCGAGCACATCCTCGGCGAAGACCGGCAGCAGGATCATGTAGCTCGTGCCGAAGACCGAGGTGAAGAACGAGAGCCCGGTGACGGCGAGAAAGAGGCGATGCCGCGCGATGTAGCGCGCCCCCTCCCACATGCCGCCGTGCGCGAGCCCCGCAGCCGGGAGGCGCGGCCGGAGCGAGAGGGTGGCGATGGTGAGGGCGGCGAGCGCGTAGCCGAGGGCCGCAGCGAGCAGCGAGGGACCCGAGCCGACGATCGAGACGGAGACCCCCGCCACCGCGGGGCCGATCACGCGCGTCGTCTGCCAGATCGCGCTGGAGTAGGCGACCGCGCTCGCCATCGCGCGCAGGTCGACGAGGCGGGGCAGCAGCACGTTCTGCGCCGTCGCCGACCCCGAGGCGAGCGCGCCGACCGTCATCGCCCACGCGATCACCATCCAGAGCTCGACGAGCCCGGCCGTCGTGAGGAGCGCGATGGCGAGGTGGCACAGGCCGATCGCGGCGTAGGTGACGGCGAGGATCGCGCGGCTCTCGACGCGGTCCGCGAGCGCCCCGGCGGGCACCGAGAGCAGCACCGTCGGCACCGCCTGCGCCAGCGCGACCACGCCGAGCCAGAACGGCGAGCCGGTGATCTCGACCACGAGCCAGAGGCCGGCGATGAAGCGGAAGCGCTCACCGAAGACGGCGGCGAAGGTCCCCACCCAGTAGCGCCGGTAGGCGGCGTACGAGAACGCCGAGGCGGAGGTCCCGCCGGT
>VYDC01000261.1:0-695 GCA_009843585.1 Chloroflexota bacterium
CACCTCGGGAGGCGCTTCGGGCGCGTCGAGCTGCGCCAGCGCGGGGTCGGAGATGTCGAGGCGCCTGAGGAACGAGGCGTTCGCCCGGTCGACGCCGGCCACGCCGCAGAGCACCGCGTCGACGGCGAGCGCATGCGCGGGGAGCGTCGCGTGCAGCTCGCGGTGGAGCTCGACGAAGCTCCCGACGTCCTCGACGCCGGCGGCCTCGAGGGCGCCGCGCGGCGCGCGCACGTCGCACGTGCGCAGCTGCGCCAGGGCGCGGAGCCCCGCCCGGACCGCCGGGTCGGCCCAGCCGAGCTCGGAGGCGCGGGCCGCGCTCACCAGCTCGCCGGCCGCGATCGCGGGCTCGAGGACGCGCTCCGCGTAGGTGTGACTTACCTGCAGCTGCCGCGCCTCGGCGAAGGAGAGCGCGGCTCCCTCCGCGACGCGCTCCTTGAGCGCGATCTGCGGGGAGGCGAGGTGGGCGTACTGAGCCGATGCGGTGGCGGCGAGGTGGAGGGTGAGGTCCTCGACCGCAAGCGGACTGAGAGCCTCGCGCCGCGCGAACGCCTCCGCGACGCCCGAGGCGTTGATGGCGGCGACGTAGCGCCCGGCGAACGCGCGCAGCAGCGTGCCGGAGGAGGCGTTGGCGAGGCTGACCTCGGCGGGCGCCGCCGCCGCCGAGCTGGACGAGAACGGGCAGCGCTCGACGTTCG
>VYDC01000261.1:705-13015 GCA_009843585.1 Chloroflexota bacterium
AGGCGTCGTCGAGCACCAGCGAGCGGACTGCCGCGGCGTAGATCGCCCTCGCCCGGACCCCGGGGTCGACCCTGGCCCCCGGAGCGGCCGCCGGCACGACCCACGTCGTCACCATGCCCTCGTCGTCGGCGACGGCCACGACCAGGTAGTCCGCGCCGTCCACGGTGACGGTCGCCGGGCCGAACGTCGGGCCGCTCACGACCCGGACGTTCCGCCAGAGCCCGTGGAAGGCGAGCTCCTCATCCTCCTCGTCGAAGGCGACCACGGCGACGAAGACCCACGAGGGGCCGGGACGGGGCATCACGACCATGAGCGGGCCGATCTCGGCGGTGGAGACGCTGTCCGCGCTCGCGACGGCGGGGCTCGAGTGGTAGGAGGCGCCGGGATGCAGGAGCACCGGCGGGATCCCCCGTATCGCTTCGAAGACGCGCGGCGCCACGGCGTAGACGATGACCTCCGCGTCGGCGGGCAGATCGCCGCCGCCGAGGTTGCCGAGGCGGTAGTCGACGGCGAACGGCTCGCCCGCGACGACCTCGTCGGGGCTGAGCGACTCCTCGATCTTCAGCAGGAAGCGCTGCTGCGCGGCCGCCTCGTCCACGATCTGGACGACGAGCTCAAAGTCGGCCACCAGGGGCTGGAGGTCGCGCTGCAGGTACGTCGTCGCCTCTATCGCATAGGGGCCAGCCAGGAGGTACTGCTCGATGCGCGCGTTGCGGCCGCCGCCGCCATCGTCGTTCGCGCCGATCACACCGCGCGCCGGCGACGCGAGGGAGAGCACGGGGTCGCCGTGCTCCGACACCAGATCGATGCGGACGCGACCCGGCTCCGCCAGAACGAAGGTGTAGTTGTAGGCGGGATGGTCGGAGACGATCGTCGAGCCGCAGGTGTCGATGGTCCATGTCCCGGATGCCGTGAGGCCCGGACCGGGAACGAGCACCCCGAGGTCAGCCGGCGCGCAGCTCAGGCGCGCGATCGAGAGGGAGAAGTCGGCCGGTCCGCGCCCGCGGCCTCCGACGGTCGTCGCCTCGACCAGGTAGGAGCCGGGCTCCAGCGTCCGCTCGATGCGCGCGTCGAGTCCGGCGGCGCCGTCGTCGTTGTCGTCGATGCGGCTGCCGTCTGCCGCCATCAGGTAGAGGAAGGAGTCGGCCTCGGCCGAGGCCAGATCGATCCTCACCCGGCCGCCCGCGGCGACCGCGAAGCTGTAGGTGTAGGCGTCGCTGCCTGAGCGGAAGCGCGAGTCGCAATCCTCCGTCGTCCAGCGACCGCTCGCCGTCAGCGGCGTATCCGCCTCGGCGCTCAGCTCGCCGAGCGCGTGCACCTCGCACTCCGGATGCTCGGCCAGTACCGGCTCGGGCGCAGAAAGACCGACAAACGCGGCGGCTGCGAGCGCGGCGAGTCCCGCGGCCAACCCGGCCAGCCTGGCTTTGTGGGACATGGTCGCACTATAGCGACCGACCCGGGTGCAGGGTAGGCCGGTGGCGGACGGATGACCGGCCCCAACGCCGCCGCCCGGGCGTGCGGGAGTCGTGGCGCGGCGCGCGACCAACGCGCCATCGTGCGACCCGGCGGTGCGGTCCGGCGCGGGCGTACCGATCACGTGATGAGGCGACGTCCGACGAGGACGACGACCACAATAGCGACCAGCCAGATGCGTCGCCTTGTGTGGCTACCGCCCACCCTCCGGATCTCGCGTCGCAGCGCGGGAATCAGCCCGCCCAGGGAGAACCCGCTCACGCCCGAAGTCCCCGGGCCACGAGGAGATGCATGCGATGCCTGCGCATAAGGCTGGGAGTATGCCAATCCCGCCGCGATCCGCGCGACCGTCGCCGACGGCGGCCGAGAGCCAGCACCCTGGGAGTGTTCCCCGAATCGCGGCCCGCCGCTCGCGACTCGGGGCGTGAGGCGGTGCGTCGCGGGCCCCGCGCGGTCCGGTGACTCACGGGCGGTCCCTCTTCGCCTCGGCGATGAATCGTCGCACCTTCTCGGGGTCTTTCGCGCCCCGCGACTCTACCCCGCTGGAAACATCCACCCCCCACGGATTGACCTGCATGACCGCGTCGCCGACGTTCTCCGGCGTGAGACCCCCCGCCAGCATGAAGTGAAGCCCTTCCTCTGAGAGTCGCGTGGCCACCCCCCAGTCGAAGGTCTGGCCGGTGCCTCCGCGCAGGCCCGCAACCGCGCGGTCCAGGACCGCCATGTGGCCCCGATCCCGCAGAGCCGTGATTCGCCGACGCAACTCTTCCAGCTCCGGAGAGCCCGCGTGCTCCGATACGTGAATCGTCTTGAAGACGGGCAGCGGAGCCTGGTCGCAGTACGCGATCGACTCCGACCCGCTGAACTGGACCATATCCACGCCGGAGCCACGCACCGACGCCTCTACCTCCTCCAGTGGTTGGTCCGCGAAGAGACCGAGCACCTTGGGTGGGTTCTCCGCGGCCGTCTTCACTGCCTCGACTATCCGCCGCCCCTGCTCCACCGATACTCGGCGCCGCCGGTTGGGCACGAACACCACCCCGATGAAGTCCGCGCCGGCCGAGGCGGCAATCAGAGCGTCCTCCAGCCGCCTCACGCCGTCGAGCTTCACCCTCGGCATGCCGGCGCTCCTGACCCGCGAGCAGCCCGGTGGTGCCCGCTCCACCTCAGAGTGACCGACACCGCGGCCGTCGCGGAGCACGGACTGGCGGAGCGTGCGCTACGCCCGCTCGTAGATCGAAACGTGCGAGGAGCTGGCAGCGTCGAACGCCCCGCCCCGCCAGTCGCTCCAGCGCGCGCGTAGCCCCAGCCCGGCGAGCTGCGCCATCAGATCCAGCTCCGAGGGCCAGACGTAGCGGATCTCGATGGGGTACTGCGTGACCGCCTGACCGCCGAGCGAGACGAGGCGCGTCGAGATCCGCTGCTGCACGCAGTCAAGCGTCGACGCACTGATGAGCACGCGCTCCGCGTCGACGCGGTGAGTGCGCAGCGCGTGTCCCGCGTGGTCGTAGCGGCACAGGTCCGGGACGAACGCCTCCACGACGAACACCCCGCGTGGACTCAGGCGCGCCGCCACGTTGCGGACGCAGCGCACCTGCTCCCGCTGCGTCAGCAGCGCAAAGAAGGTGTTGAAGGCCACGAAGATCAGCTCGAACTCGCCGTCGACGCCGGCGTCCGCGAAGTCGCCGATCGTGACCGGGATCGCCTCGCCGCCCGGCTTCGCGCGCAGCTTCGCGACCATCGACTCGGAGGCGTCGATGCCGTGAACCTCGACCCCGCTGGCCGCAAGGGGCAGCGCTATCCGTCCGGTGCCGATTCCCAGCTCCAGCACGCGCCCGCCCGCGGCCAGCCGCGCCAGCGCCTCGACGGCGTCGCCGGGGTCCACGTGGGCGTGCAGATCGTCGTAGTCGGCGGCGATGCGCTCGCCGTAGGCGCCGGGGGCGTCGTCGGGGGTGTTCGCCATTCATCTACCCTACGGCGCGACCCGCCGCGGGACGAGGCCGGCTGCGGCGCGAGCCTCGCGTCGAGGATCAAATCGCACAGATCGGCTCCGCTGCGAGCGGCAGCCGCGCGATGCGCTCTAGCGCCCGGCAGTACCGACACGCTTGGCCATGAGTATGTCGGGCCTCCCCGGACCGTTGGCGTCGGGGATGACGCCGACCAACGAGAACCCGCAGGCGAGGTAGAAACGATAGGGGTGATACCCGGGGCTGGTGATGTTGGCGAGGTGAGCAAGCGGGTCGGGATAGAGGTCGACGCCGCCGAGGGACGTGCGCTCATCCTCGTCGTCCGTCCCGAGGTAGAGGGTCGTGGCGCCCCGCTCCGCAACGAGGCGCTCGAGGTCGCCCACGAGCGCCCGTCCGATGCCCTCGCGGTGGCGCGCGGGGTCGACGGCGAGAGGGTGGAGTTCCCAGGCGTGGCCGCCGTATGCGCGAATGCCGCCTATCCAGCCCAGCACGGCGCCGTTCTCGCGGGCGACGCGGCTGAGGCGCCCCTCGGCGAAGGACTCGCGCACCTCGGCCTCGGCGCTGGCGAGATCGGGCCACGCAGGCGTGTGGCCGCGGAAGGCGTCGAACACGATCCGCGCGACCTGCGCGATCGCCGCCTCGTCGGCGGGGTCGAGAGAGGTGATCTCCACGGCCGGCTGGCGCTCCGCAACGGTCGCTCGCAGATCGGGGCTCCGACGTATCGGCGTCTCGATCACGCACCCGAGCCCGGGCACGCGATCCCGATGCCCTAGCATAGCCCCGACCGACACGGCCGGCGTCGCGCGCCGCCCGCCCGGCGGGTACCGGTCATCACGCGATGGTTCTGCGCCGCCCTCTGGCTGGACGCGGTCGGCGGGGTCGACATGACCGAGGCAGGGCGACGCCGACGATGAGAGATGAGGCGTGACGAACGACGGCCTCGTGCGGCTCGACCCTATCGACGTGATGTACGTGCGCGACGTCGGGAGTCCCGGGGCGGACGCCTTTGCCGAATTGGAGGCCGCGGTCGGGCTCAGGGGGAGACGGTTCTACGGCGTCTTCGACCCGCGGTCGGGCCGGTACCGCGCGTGCGTTCGGCGCCACCAGAATGACGACCCCGCCAGTCTTGGCCTGAGGAGCGCCACCATTGCGGGCGGGCTGTACGCGATCGAACGCCTCCGTGGCGACTACGAGGAGCTCATCGCCATGATCGCGCCGACGTTCGAGGCGATGGTTGCCCGGCATGGCGGTGACCCGGCACGGCCCGCCATTGAGTTCTATCGTCGCCACGACGAGATCGTGCTCTACCTGCCCGTCTCCGAGTCGTAGGCGCCGACGCAGGATTCGCGGGCGCTCATCAACTCGTCGCAGCGGCTCTGTCGGGGCCATGGCCGGTTCTTCGCGACGCGCCTCGAACGGTCCGCTACGTCGAAGAGGGGTCCGGGGGATGCGACCGCCGGCGTCGCCGTGACCTCTACTCGCCTCCCCCGGTGCACCGGCCTATCGGCAGACGCGGAGGCGTACCCTGAGCCTCGGACCCGTCCCTCGAATGCGAGCGACTCCTGAATATCGTCTACAGCACGCATGCCACCAGCACCGACAACGTGGGCGTACACGTGGCCGTGATGGGCGACTCCATCCCGCGACGAGGCATCTCTGCGAGAATCCGCGACGCAGACGATCACAACGCCTCCTCGGAGCGACCGTTTGACCCTGCCGCTCTCTTGCGCCGGCTGCTGGACACGACCGACACTCCCAGCCGGGCGGGCTCATGACGACCTCTTTCGGTGACCTGGACACCCTCACCCTCCGGGCAGCGGACCCGCGAGACAAGGCATTCGCGTACGAGGTGAAGGAGGCCGCGCTCCGCGAGTACGTGGAGCAGGCGGGAGGGTGGGACGACGCCGAGCAGCGGGGACTTCACGACCGGAGGTTCCGGGCCGAGGAATTCCAGATCATCACTCTCGACGGCATCGACATCGGTGTGCTGTGCTCGGTGCCTGAGCGCGACTGCGTGTACCTCTACCAGCTCTACATCCTGCCCGAGCATCAGGGGCGAGGGGCGGGCAGTGCCTGCCTGTCGATGGTGATCGAGTGGGGAAACGAGCGGGGGCTGCCGGTGCGGCTGCGCGTCCTGAAGGTGAATCCCCGCGCGGCCGCGCTCTACGAGCGACTCGGCTTCGCGCGAGTCGGCGACACCCCGACGCACCACCTCATGGAGAGGGACCCCGGCGTGGCTCCGCGATCGAGCGAGTCCGCGAGGGGCGACGCCCGGCGCACGCCCACCCCGCGGGGTCAGGGCGCGGGCAACGCCGTGATGAGCACGCGGCTGTAGCCGGGCGCCGCTGATTCCGGCAGCGCGGCGATCTCGAACCAGCGCACCTCCGTGTGCTCCAGAACGCCCACGACGCAACCGCCGACGACTCACGCGGAGTCAGGCGACTTCCCCGTGTGGCGCCGGCCTGGCGGCGTGGATCGGCTCCTCAGAGTTCGAAGTCGCCCTTCCGGTAGAACTCGCTCAGTGCGACCGGCATGAGCGTCCGGAACGCCTCCGCCCGCCCGATCGCGGCGTGCAGCCAGTGGCCGGACGGGAGGAATGTCGCGGCCTCCGCCGCCGTCGCCCACCTGTGCTCTGAGTGCTCGTCACTGAGTGCGAGGCCCGAGCCGTCATCGGCGGAACACCCGAAGCTCACCCCGACGGTCTCGTTGCCCGGCTCCGCTGCGCCGCGATAGAAGTGGGTCGTGCCCAGGATGCACTCGACCCGCACGTCGAGCCCCAGCTCCTCGCGCGACTCCCGTCTCACCGCCTGGAGGAAGCCCTCTCCCTGCTCGAGCCGTCCCGAGCAGGACTCCCACTCCCCGGCCCCGTAGTCCCGGGACTCCGATCGTCGGAGCAGAAGGTACCGTCCGTCGGACCGGCGCCATACCAGCATGCCCACCATCGCCGTGAAGCGCCCCGCCGCCATCGTCACCCCCTCGCCTGACCGCTCACCGGGATCTCTCGACGGGCACCCGCACGGCGCGCGGCCGTGTCGCGCACTCCCCGCGAGCGCCGCCGGGCGGCACAGCTGGGGCCCGCACGAACGCCCGGGCAGCCGATACGCTGCCGTGGTGCAGGACCGCTACACCGGCGATGTCGGCGACTTCGGCAAGTACGGCCTGCTGCGCTGGCTCTGCGGCCTGAGGGAGCCCGACACGCACGGCCTGCGGCTCGGCGTGATCTGGTACCGCACCGGCGCGGAGATCGTTGCAAGGGACCCGGCCAACGACGGCAAACATATCGGATATCTCTCCCCGGACAGGGAGGATGCCTACCGGCCCTGCGATCCGCCGCTCTACGACGGCCTGCGCGACATCGTGAGACGTGGCGAGCGGCGGGTCGAGGCCGTCGTCCGCTCCCGGCTCCTCGGTCGCGACACCCGGTCCTACGACGACTTCGTGCCCGCGCCGACCGGCGGCGCCCGGGGCGTCGCTCGCGTGATCCCGCGGCGGCGCTGGTTGGCCGGGGCGCTCAGCGCGACGCGGTCGTGCGATCTCCTCTTCCTCGACCCCGACAACGGCCTAGAGGCGCCTTCGGCTCCGATCACGTCCGGGCGGGCTGGGAAGTACGCGTATCTCGACGAGCTCGAGGAGCTCGCCGGCGGAGGTCGCTCCGTCCTCGTCTATCACCACCTCGCCCGCAACGGCACGCACGCCCGGCAGATCGCCCGCTGGTCCCACAGGCTCAGGGTGCGGTTCGAGCCCGCGGAGCTCCTCGCCCTCAGGTTCGGTCGCGGATCGGGCCGGGCCTTCTTCCTCCTGGCCGCGGCCGAGCACGCCCCGCTGCTCCGGTCCCGCGCGGAGGCGCTGCTCGCCTCGCCCTGGCGCCGGCACTTCACGCTCGCGACCTGAGCGGGTTCCGGCGCGGAGGGCACGAGGCGGGATGCGGCCCCCGACCCCCAGTGCAGCAGACTGAGGGTCACCGCAAGCACTGTGTAGCGAAGGCCGTCAGCGTCGCTCGCGGCCTAGGGTGTCCGGTCGACTTGTAGCCCCCGACCCTCCGCTCTAGAAGCTGTCTATAGATTCTGGCGATTCACACGCGAGCAGGCTCGACCTACGACGCCGCGGTGCCGGGGTGACGGTTGCTTCCGGACGCCCCGAGAGGACCGTGGCACGCACGGCTCGTCTGTTGCCGGGTCGTTGCCTGACGGCTTGATGCGAATCGCGCTGCGTCCGCGTTAGCCCCGCTACGTACTCGTTCGCCGCTGCGTGCGCTCCTCGTGAAGCGTCAGCACGGCGACCACCGTGCAACATCGCTGGTGCTTCAGGCTCACGCGAGTCGGCGGACGGAACTCCATCCACACCTCCTGTCGGCGACCGTGAGATGACAGTTGCGGGGCGAGAGTACGAGTCGCTACGCGGAGTCTACTCGCGCCCTCCCCGGGGCGTGCCCCCTGTCGCCGGTGACGATCCCAGCGGCGCCGATGGCGGTGACTCCGCAGCGCATCGGCAGTGAGCACACGCGTAGCCGCCGCGATCGCCCGTTCATGGAGAACCGAGTCGGCCGAGTTGCGGAAGCGGGTCGCGCGTCACCCTACGCAATCAGGCCATCGGAGCAGACGATCCGGATCACCTCAGGCTCCGGCGGCCGTGTCGTGTCGGAATCGTCTGGGACGCTGAGGCGGTAGCGCTCGCGCAACGCTTCGAGGCGGATGCGTAGCACTCGGCCCTCAAGTTGTAGGCCCCGAATTTCACCTAGGGCGTTTTCGACCTGCGGCGGCAGGTCGCCGCTGAGGATTCGGCGGAGCACTTGGAGTCGCCGCATCTCCGCCGGGTCGTCGGCCGCTGCGCGCACGGCGAGGTTGAGTTGCTGGGACACGTAACGCCGAGCCCTCGTGTTGCGCGGCCGGCGGGCGCGGCCCAGCCTCTGCCCGAACTCCGTCCTGAACGCGTCGAACGCTGTCATGACGCGCTCGTTCGTGTCCCCTGGCAGCGTTTCGGTCGGAGTCTCGGGCGCGCACTCGGCGGCCGCGACGAACTGGGCGGGGCTGATGGGTCGCGGGTCAAGTTCCGAGCCGACGGCGTAGCAGCCATGAACATCGCCGGCGCGGAGGAGCACGAGCGTCTCCCCAGGCACGGGGTCATCGAACGCGACGGGCATCGCGGGCGCAAGGTTCGCGGGCGACAGCAGTGGCGCCTGTGGTGCTCCCACTACGGGCATCACCCCCTGCATGTCGGCGAAGCCAACCGCGTCTTCGCGCGACGGCGTATTGGCCTGGACAGCGAGCGCAGACCGAATCCCGTCGGGTAGGGACGTGATCGTCGCCCACAGCTCCGGGTTGTCTTCCCGGATCCGCTGAAGCAGCGCGACGGCGCGCTGGTGCGCGGCCACCTCGTCTAAGCCGTCGTCGGGCTCCGGCATTCGCTTCTCGCCGTAGATTCGGTACATCGCGCCGGCGTTGAGGCGCTCGGCCTCCGATAGCAGCCTGTTGTCGAGGCCGATCAGGTCATGAAACGACTGGATTCGCCGACCCAGTCGCTCCGTCAGCTCCAGGCCCTCGTCGACGGAAGTGTCGGGCCACATGTTGTGCAGGTCGATGACGTCATGCTCTGTGCCGATGCGATCGACGCGGCCGAACCGTTGGATCAGCCGCACAGGGTTCCAGTGGAGGTCGTAGTTCAGGACGCGCGCGCAGTCCTGCAGATTCTGGCCCTCCGATACGATATCTGTGGCCAGCAGCACGCGGATGCCGGGGCCCGGAAGCTGGCGGCCGGGTGTCAGGTTCGAGCGCGGCGAGAACCTAGCCACGATGGCCTCGGCGTTATCGCGGTTGCCGCCACTCAGGTGAGCGATCTCCGGATCGCGACCGCCCGGGTTCAGCTGCTCGTAGAGGTAGTCGATGGTCGTCTCGGCCTCGGAGAAGATGAGAACCTTGTCGGCACGGACCTCGGGCTGATCGAGGAACTCCCGGAGCGCCCGGAGTTTGTCGTCGTCTTCGGGAGTGATGTGCGCGATCCGCTCGAAAAGGCCGCCGAGCACCACGTAGTCCGCGTCGAGATCGGCGATCCAGCCCGCGGTGTTGAAGTGAGCGGCGGGATAGGCCGCGGCGCGGTCGTGACCGCGTGCCTCCTCCTGCTGGAGGATCTCCAGCAGTTCATCTGGGTCGAACCTCTGGCCCGCGAGGAGGCGGGTTGCCGTGGCGCCGACTGGTACGAAGCCGGCCTCGAGCGACTCCCGGAAGTTCCGGTTGCTGTTGATCAGCGTCTCGAGCGTGGACCGGAACGCCGCGACGCTCGACTCGAGTCGCTTCAGGAGCAACACCTTCATCAGCCCGGCTATCCGGTCGCGCGCGCGCAGCAGGCCTCGATACTCAGGCCGGCTCGTCGCCGCCGGTAGGAGGTAGTCGGAGGCGCGATAGCGTGTGGCCTCATGTGCCTCGAGCGCATCCGTGATCTCTTGGAACGCCCCTGCCCGGGCGTAGACGCGGTCAAGCCGGTAGTCGACGTTCTCGAGCACCGGCTCAGGGAAGCTCACTGGCTGGCCCCCAACCATCGCGGTATCGCCGTACAGGTCGCGGATGTCGCGCCGACGGCGTCGGATGAATAGCGGCGACAACACCTGCGTGATGTCGGCTCGCGGTACTGTTGGCTGCGCTGGCGACAGCGGCGGGGTGGGCGTCGGGCGATCGCGCTCCCACACCTCGAACTCGGCTCGGTAGTTCGCGTACGCTGCCTGGTAGTCGAGCCAGCGCTGCGCGTTTCCGAAGTACTCCTGCAGATCGAGGGGCTCGATGGGGAGGCCGTGGTTGGTGTCGTCCAGGAACAGGCTGAGCTGGCGGTAGATGTCGAGCGGGCCGAGATTCTGCGGCGTGGCGCTGAGCAGCACTACCTTATGGTCGCCGGAATCGAGGTACTCCTTCAGGCCCGCGTAGCGCTGGTTGCGGTTGCGGAAGTTGTGCGCCTCGTCGACTAGCACCGGCCCCCGGTCCGGGTACGTCTGGCTGAGGACGATGCCTCGCTCGGGGGGTGCCGCATCGATGTAGCGGCCGATCTCCTCGTCGAACTCGGTCTCACCGGACGGGACGACCATACTGTGCGAGATCACCGCGGCGCCGAGCTGGAAGCGCTCGTTAAACGACTCCCACATCGGCTTCAGCCCGGCGGGGCACAGGATGAGCGGCCGGCCGTCGTTCGGGTAGCTGAACTGCAGCTGGCGGAGCAGCTCGGCGCCGATGAAGGTCTTGCCGAGCCCCACGACATCGCCGACGTAACACCCGCCGTGGATGTCGATCATCGCCAAGCCTCGGCGTACCGCGTCCAACTGGAAGTTGGCCAACTCACCGTCCTGCGGGTCGAGCGGTAGCTCGCTCGCTCCGGCACCGCCGCTGTAGAGCTCGTGGAGAGCCTTCAGGTAGACGTGGTAGGGCGGCGTCTTCGCCAGCGCCCAGGAGAGCTCCAGCGTGACCTGGAGCTCCTTGCTGATGTCCTCCGAGTCCCCCCAGAGCGCCTCGAACCAGTCGCGCAGAGCCCCCATCTCCGCGTCGCCGGTGACCCGGACGTTGAGTTCGGTGTTGCCACTGAATCCCGCCAGAGTGAGGTTAGAGGAGCCGACGACCGCCGAGCCGGGCTCGGCGTGGTGGTCGTACCAACAGAGATACGCCTTGGCGTGCAGCGGGCTGCGTCGGTAGGCCCGGACCTCCGCCTTGCCCGAGGCGACCATATCCCGGAGCAGGCTCACGGCGTGCTGAGAGTCCCTTGTCTGCGGTAAGAGGGAAACCCCGTCGGCGACGCGGCCGACGGAGTCCCGCGCTACCGCGGTTCGCTCACGTCGTTGCACGAGCCCGTCGGACTCGAGCCGGGCCTTCAACGCGTCCGGCTGCTGCAGACCCGCCGCTACCGCCTCGATCACCTGCCGATCAGCGCGGCCCACGAGGATGCGGACCTTGTCGAGCCGGGACAGCTCAGCGCTGATCGCGCCAAAGCCGGGCATGAAGAAGTAGCCGACGGCGATGTCCGCTCGGGCGGAGCTGTCGAGCATCTCCCGCAGGCGAGTGAGCAGGTTGGGGTCTGTGGAGGCGTGGAGAATGTTCAAGGCGACCGAGCCATTGTCTTGACGATGTCGGCGGACGCGTCAGCCGATTCTACCCGGATCGTGCTAACCATTCCTCAATTGCCGCCTGCTCAGATTCATCCACCCCGTAGGTGCGATAGACGATCTGGTCTATCTGGCGATCGAGCGCGTCTCCCTTGTCGGGTTGTTGATTGCTTCGTGCTCGCGCCAAGCTCGCCAGCTCCGCCTCTTCGGTGTCGTCGCTAGGAAAGATGATCGGAAGCTCACGGAGACCCGACAGCGTGACTTGTCGGAAGTCATCCTTCGTCGCCGATGCTGAACGGCTAATATACAGGAACGACATGAGGCTGGAATTCAGAATCGCTAGGAGAGCGAGTATACGCTGTCGGTGGTCGACCTCTGGCTGTATCGAATAGAGGTCTTTCTTCACGACATACGCGTCAGTGGCAAGAGCAGACATCAACCGATTCGACCTGTTGACGATGCGCCGAGTCAATATGCGAGGGCCTGTGTGATAGGCGGCGGCGACGGCGCCTACGACCACGAAGCGCTGTTCGGCGGCCGGTGCAATGTCGTACCGCTGTAACTGCCCTAGGAAGAATGGTGACGCTCCGGGTAGTTCGTGTTCCATGATTGAGTACTTGTAAGCCTCAATCCCGCTCTTGGAACGCGTGATTTCACCCAAGTTTGTCGTAGCTCGGCTGGCGATCCGGTGGAACAGGTCTGACGCCCAGCCAAGTAGGGGTAACCGCAGATCGGTATCGCTGGCCACCACAGACCACTTGACTGGCTGGAGATGCTCGGCAATGCGGCTCAACTC
>VYDC01000256.1 GCA_009843585.1 Chloroflexota bacterium
CTCTTGAACTCGGCGCGTCGGGCTACGTCGGATACCACGGATACCAGCTCGCCTCCGCCATCTCGGTCACGACCGGGCCCTCCGACCCGCCCGAGCCGGTCGTCCTCGAGCGCGCGGAGGAGAAGATCGAGGCCGTCGAGGACGACGCCGCCTTCCGGGTGCGGCTCACGGAGCCCGAGCTCGTCGCCCTCATCCAGGAGGGCCTGCAGGAGGTCGAGAGCCCGGTGCGGCGGGTCGACATCGAGATCGTCGGGGCGACCGACGACGCGCCGGCGGGCGCGAGCTTCCGCGCCGAGTTCAAGAGCGGCGACGTCGCCGCCACCGGCGCGCTGACCTACGCGCTGCGCGACGGGGGGATCGAGCTTCAGATCGTGAACATCGAGGCCGGCGCCTTCTCCGTGCCGGGCTTCGTCCGCAACGCGCTGGAGGACCTCGTCGAGGAGGCCACCGACCTCAACGAGGAGCTCATCGAGCACGGCGTCGGCGTGCAGTCGCTGCTGCTGGAAGACGGCGCGCTGGTGCTGATCGGGACCCGGGGAGGCGGCGACGTGCTCACCTCCGGCGAGGTCGTCGCCGGCCTGACCGGCCGCGCAGCCTCCCTCGGCGCCGGCGCGGCCCCGCTTCAGGAGAGGCTCGGACCGGGAGAGGTCAACGACGTCCTCGCGCCGGGCGGGAGCTACTACGTCGCGCTCGGCGACTCGCTCGCGGCGGGGGTCGGCGGCGCCGAGCTGCGCGACGGCTACGTCTCCAGGCTCCACCGCCAGCTCGGGCTCCGGGACGGGCGGCGCTACGGGCTCCGCAACTTCGGGGAGCCGGGCGAGACCTCCGCGACGCTGGCGGGGGGCGGGCAGCTCGACGCGGCGCTCGACTTCATCGCGGAGAACGACGTCGCCTACGTCACGCTCGACATCGGGGCCAACGACATCATCCCGCACCTCGGATCTCTGGACTGCGAGGAGGGGGCGGCGGCCCCGGCCTGCGCCGCTCGCATCGAGGCCTCGCTCTCAAGCTACCGCGAGACGCTCGCGCGCGCGCTGGACCGGCTCGTCGAGGCCGCCCCGGATGCGACCATCGTCTTCCTGCTCACCTACAACCCCTTCAGCTTCGGCTCCGACATCGACTTCGAGCGCGACACGGACCGCGTGACCGGCGAGCTGAACGAGATCGCCTCGGAGCTCGCGCGGGAGCGCGGGGTGCTCGTCGCCGACGGCCTCACCCCGCTGAGCGGGCGCGCCGCCTCCGCCACGCACATGACCGAGACGCCGCCGGACATCCACCCCACGGGGGCGGGCCACGACGCGCTCGCGGCGGCGATCCTCGACGCGCTCGGCTGAGCGCCTCCCGGCTATGCTGGCGGGGAGATGCGACTGACGCTGCCCCGGATCGGGCTCATCGTCCTGGTCGTCCTGCTCGCGACGCTGCTGGAGCTCCGCGCCTGCGGCGACGGCGGCCCTGAGCGCGTCGAGCTCCACGTCGGCGCCGTGCTGCCGGAGAGCGGCGCCCTCTCCTCTATCGGGGTGCCGATGATCGAGGCCGTGAGGCTCGCCGAGTCCGACATCCGCGCGGCCGGCGGGCTGCTCACGGTGAGCCTTGAGGACTCGGCGACCGACCCCGAGGTCGCCCCCTCCGCCGTCGAGCGCCTCCTCGAGGGGGGCGTGCACGCGATCGTCGGCGCCGGCGCCTCCGGCGTCTCGCAGTCCTTCATCGAGATGCTCTTCCGGGAGCGGATCCCGCAGTGCTCCGGCTCGAACACCTCCCCCGCCTTCAGCGCGCAGGCGAGCGCCGCCTACTACGTCCGCACCGTGCCGTCCGACGTGGCGATCGCTCCCCTGCTCGCGGGCCTGGTCGCCGACGACGGTCACGACCGCGTCGCCGTCGTCGCCCGCGACGACGACTGGGGGCGCTCGCTCGCCGGCGAGCTCGCGCGGCGCCTCCCGCAGATCGGCGTCGACGTCGCGGTCACCCTCTACGACCCGCGGCAGACGGAGTTCGAGAGCGAGATAGAGTCCGTCGCCGCCTCGGGCGCCGGGGCCGTCGTCAGCCTCGTCTTCTCGGAGGGCGTGCCGCTCATCCGCGGCCTGATAGAGGCCGGCTACGGCCCCGAGCGGCAGTACCTCGGCAACGGGCTCGCCGATCCCGATCTCGCGAGCCTCGTCGACCCGGACGACCCGACCTCGGTCGACGGGCTCAGGCTGGTCCAGCCCGCGACGCGCGGCTCCTTCAACGAGCGGCTCACCTCCCCCACGCCCGAGACGGCGGCCTACCCCGCCGCCGTCTACGACTGCGTCGTGCTGCTCGCGCTCGCCGCGGAGGTAGCGGGCGGCGTCGACGGGGAGAGGATGCTGGAGGCGCTCTCGGACGTGACGCGCCACGGGACGGAGTGCCGCAGCTACGGCGAGTGCTCCGACCTCATCCGCAGCGGCGTCGAGATCGACTACGTCGGCGCGAGCGGACCGCTCGATCTCGATGAGGCGGGGGACGTCACCGTCGCGACCTACGCGGTCGTCACCTACCAGGACGGGAAGTTCCAGACGCTGGCCCTCCGGGACGTCGTCCTCGGCCCGGGCGAGTAGGCCGGGCAGGGCAGGCCCGCGGGCGGCGGCCGCTCAGGCGAGGAGGGAGGCGACCTCCTCGGCGATCGCGAGCGAGGCGGTGAGACCCGGCGACTCGATCCCCCCCAGGTGCACGTACCCGCGGTCGCCCCAGATCAGGAAGTCGGCCGCCGGCTCACCGGGGCCGTGCAGCTTCGGGCGGTAGCCGACCTGCCCCGGGGCGATCCCCTCCGCGCCGAGCTCGGGGAGCAGCCGCCGGCCCGCCGCCAGGAAGGCCTCCCTGCGGTCGTCGAGCGCGCGGTAGTCGAGCGCGGCGCCCTCCTCCAGCCACTCGGTGTCCGGCCCGAGGTGCAGGCCCCCGTCGAGATCGACGGTCAGGTGGACTCCCAGGCCGCCGGCGCGGGCGAGGTAGCCGTCCATCCCGCCCCCTCCCGCAGGCACGGGGTAGACGTGGCGCGAGACGCGGCGCGCCAGCGAGGCGTCCACGACGTCGTAGTAGCGCCCCTTGTTCACGCGCTGCCGGAAGGCCGGGACGCCGGCTCCCCCGTCGAGCGGGTAGCCGGCCGCCCGGGCGACGAGCGGCGCGCCGTGGCCGGCCGCGTTGACGAGGGCGGCGCAGCGCAGCTCGTGCGCCTCCCCGTCCGGGTCCGCCGCCTCCAGCACGAAGCCGCCCGCGACGCGCGCCGCCCCCCGCAGCTCGTGCCGGTAGGCGAGGAGGGCCCCCCGGGAGCGCGCCTCCCCCTCGAGCGAGCGCGCGAACGCCCCGGCGTCGACGACGCCGGAGGACTCGGAGTGGAGCGCCGCACGGCAGGGGACGGCCGGCTCCAGCGCCCGCGCCCCCTCCGCGCTCAGCCGCCCCATCCCCGGAACGCCGTTCGCGGCGGCCTGCTCCCAGACCCCCTCGAGCGCCGGAAGCTCCTCCTCCGTGAGCGCGGCGACGAGCTTCCCCGTGCGCGCGGCGGGGACGCCGCGCTCCGAGCACCACGCGTAGAGGGCGCGGTTGCCGGCGACGCACAGCAGGTGCTTCCTGGACCCGGTCGGGTAGTAGATGCCGGCGTGCACGACCTGCGAGTTGTGCGCGCTCGTCTCGAGCGCCGGCCCCTCGCGCCGCTCGATCACCACCGCGGAGCGCTCCCTGGCGAGCCGCGCCGCGACCGCGAGCCCCACGACACCGGCGCCTATGACCACGACGTCCGCGTCGAGCTCCCCGGTGGCGACCATCAGCACCTCCCTGCCGCGCCCGGGGCGGCGGGCCGGGCCGTCAGCCGGAGTAGCTCCAGCCGGTGTAGACGGAGGTCAGCGGATCCGCCGAGCGGAGCAGGCGCGCGTCGAGCACGCGGCCCAGGACGAGCTCGTGATCGCCGGCATCCAGGAACTGCTCCGCCTCGCACTCGAAGACCGCCAGCGCGTCCGCGAGCAGGGGGCAGCCCCGCCCGTCGAGCCCGTACTCGACGCCCTCCAGCTTGCGGTGCACCAGGGCCCGGGCCCGCTCGCTGCGCCCGCGGATCTTCGCGCCCTCCCGCGGCTGGAGGAAGCGCGCCGCCAGCGCCATGCCGTCCTCGGCGAGCAGGTTCACGGTGAAGGCGTGGTTTGAGCGGATGCTCGCCAGGCTGTAGGAGCTGCGCTCGAAGGCGACCGCGATCAGCCGCGGGCGGAACGAGACCTGCATCACCCAGTCGGCGATCATCCCGTTGGGCTCGCCGTCGCGAACCGACCCGACGATGTAGATCCCGTAGGGGAGCTCGTGCATCGCCTCCTGGATGAGCTCGTCGGGGCTCTTCTCGCGGCGCCGTCCGGCGGCCTGAGGCGTGGAGGCGTCGCTCATCGTCCACTCCCCCACCGCCCGGGTCCCCGGCCGCGCCGGGCGGGCTCCCACCATATCCGACCGCGACCGGGCGGGGGACTCAGCCCGCGGAGCCGGGCGGCTCCCCTTCGGTGGAGGAGACGGGGCCGAAGGGGGCCAGCTGCTCCGAGATCTCCTGAGCGTCGCCGGTGACGGCGATGGTCATCTCCTCCGGCCGGAGGCGCTCCGAGACGACGCGCTGCACCTCGCCGGGCGTCACGGCGTAGACCCGCTCCACGAAGCTCGCGGCCCACTCCTCGCCGAGGTCGTGGAGATCGAGGAACGCAAGCACGCCGAGCAGGCCCGGCGCCGTCGCTCCGCGCATCAGCTGGACGCCGGCGACGTAGTTCTGGATGCCCTCGAGCTCGTCGGCCGGGGGCGGCTCCGAGGCGAGGCGCCCGATCTCGCCGACGATCTCCCGGAGCGAGGCGCCGGTCACGGAGGTGGTCACGTCGGCGGTCTCCACCCAGTAGGCGCCGCCCCGGAGCGCGGCGACGCTGCTCCGGGGCGAGTAGGTGTATCCCTTGCGCTCGCGGATGTTGGTCGTGATCCGCGACATGAAGGAGCCCCCCAGCAGGGCGTCGGCGACCATCAGCGGCACGAAGTCGGGGTGCGAGGGTCCGGGCACCGGGAGCCCCAGGTGGATCGTCGATTGCGGGGCACCCGGGCGGTCACCCAGGTGGAGGGCCCGCCCGGCCGCCGGCTGAGGGGCCGGCGGCTCCGCCGGGGGCGGCGACTCCCAGTCGCCGAGCGCGCGGGAGGCCGCCCGGCTCACCGCCCCGGCGTCGAAGCTCCCCGCGACGTAGAGGCGGCTGCCCCCGGCGCCCAGCGCGCGGCCCAGGAAGGCGCGCGCCGAGGCGAGCGAGAGGGCGTCCAGCTCCGAGGGGTCGGCGAGCACGCGTCCGTAGGGGTGCGCGCCGTAGAGCGCGCCGCGGAAGCGCTCGAGCGTCAGCCACCCGGGCTCCGAGCGGGCGAGCGCCAGCTGCCGGTCGAGATCGGCGCGGAGCCTCGGGAGCGCCCCCTCCGGGAGCGCCGGCTCGCGCACGACCTCCGCGAGAAGCTCCACGGCCGCGGGCGCGAACTCCGCGAGGACGCGCACCTCCAGCCAGAGGCTGTCGTCGTCGGAGTCGACGTCGAGCTCGCCGCCCAGGCCCGCGACGTGCTCCGCCAGGGCCGCCGCGTCGCGGGCCGCCGTGCCCTCCTTCAGGTAGCGGGCCACCAGACGGGAGAGCCATGTCTCTCCCTCGGCCTCGTGCGCCGCACCGGCGCCGGTGACGAGCCGGAGCGTCGCCTTCGGCACCGCTCCGAGAGGAACGAGCGTCACCAGCAGGCCCCCGGCGAGCCGGATCTCCTCGCGCGGCGGGAGCCGCCAGGCGGGGGGCCGGCCCGCGGCGGGGCGGCTGCTCCGGCTCACGAGGCGCCCCCGTCCGCACCGGGTTCGACCGCGAGCACGGCGCGGTTATCGGGGCGGAGGTACTCCCGGGCCGTCTCGAGCACGAGCTCGGGGGTCAGCTCGTCGAGCCGCGCCTCGATGCCGTTCACCCAGGCCGGGTCGCCGTCGATGAGCGCCGCGCTCGCGAGCAGGTCGGCCCTCCCGAGGCCGGGGAACATCCCGCCCGCCGCCGTCTCGTAGAGCGCCGAGCGCGCCTTGAGCCGCGCCCGCTCCAGGACGGCCCCCGGGAGCGCGCGGCTGCGGACGCCCTCGACCACGGAGTCGATGGCGGCGAGCACCGCCTCTGAGCTCGCCTCCCGGGCGTGGATGAGCCACGGCGCCCAGAGCATGGGCGTGCGGCCGTTGTACATGTTGCCCATCAGGTTCATGCCGCCGTGCAGCTCGTCGGTGACGCCGCGCTCGTGGACGAGCTCGCGCCGGAGGAGCGCGTCGTCGCCCTGCAGCAGCAGCTGATCGAGCAGGCCCATGGCGAAGAACTCGGCCGTGCCCCGCTCCGGCACGTGGTAGCCGAGCGCGAGGGCGGGGAGGCTCGCGAGCTCGTCCACCATCTCGAAGCGCTCCTCCCGGCTCCGTCGCGGCTCGGCGATGTCGGGCTCCTGAGGCGCGGCCTGCGAGGGGATCTCCGCGAAGTGACGCTCCGCGAGGGCGAGCGCCCCGGGGGCGTCGACGTCGCCGACCATGACGAGAACCGCGTTGGCCGGCGCGTAGTAGCGCGCGAAGAAGTCCTCAACGTCGGCGAGCGACGCCGCGTCGAGATCCTGCATGTCGCCGTAGCCGTTGTGCGCGTTCGCCCAGTTGGAGAAGGCGCGCGCGCCGAGGTCGATCCAGGGAAAGCCCCCGTAGGGGCGGTTGAGCACGTTCACCCGGATCTCGTTCTTCACCACGTCGCGCTGGTTGTCGAGCTCCGCCTGCGTGATGACCGGGCCGCGCATGCGATCGGCCTCCATCCAGAGCGCGAGCTCGAGCGCGTGCGCGGGGAGCGTCTCGAAGTAGTTGGTGAAGTCGGGGCGGGTGGTGCCGTTCAGGAGCCCGCCCGTCTGCTGGACGATGCGGATGAACTCGAGCTTCGCCATCTGCTCCGAGCCCTGGAACATCAGGTGCTCGAAGAGGTGCGCGAAGCCGGTGCGCCCGCGCGGCTCGAGCCGGAAGCCGACGTTGTAGTAGAGCGCCACCGTGACGACGGGCGCGGAGCCGTCGGGCGAGACGATGACGCGGAGCCCGTTTGGAAGGCGCTGCTCACTGAAGGGGATCACGAGCCGCCGCGGCGCGCCCCCCGAAGCCTGCACCCGCTCCTCGACCACGGCGTTCCCTCCCGGTGGGCCTAACCACCGATCTCGAACCGGTACTGTGGTGGGGCCCGGCGCGACCTGCAGGTCCGTCAGCGGGCCTCGACGACGACGCGGCCGCCGGTTTCCACTTCGACGTGAAGGTCGTGCCCCTCGAGAAGGCGCATCCCAACCAGCGGAGTCGTCTCGGCCGCGTAGACGTAGACGCTCCGGGGCTGGCCGTCCCAGAGCAGCGTGGCGTCGTACATGTCGAAGCTCGCCTCGGTCCCGTCGGCGAGAACACCCCAGCCGACGCCGTCAAACTCGAGCCCGAATGCTGTCACTAGCGCAGAGGGGAGCGTCAGAAACCCGCTGAAGCCGGTGTCGATGACGGCCTCCACGTCCTGGACACTTCCAGCTGTACCTTGCACCGTAACTGGCAGGACAGCCTCGAGGACAGCAGTGACGGCCCCCTGGATCAACCGGCCCCCCGCAGGAGTCCCGCCCCGAACCGGTCGATCGCTCGGGAACCCACACGCTCGAACAGCACGTTGACCGCATCCGGGCGCTCCGCCCGCAGGCGGTCCCGCGCGGCAATCACCGTGTCGCCGAGTGCCCAGCAACGGCTGTCGATGTCGATGGCGACGACCTCTCCATCGTGGTGTGCTTCGACTTCCCGCCGGATGTCGCGCTGGTAGATCTCGTCGCCGAGGCGGGCGATCTCCTCGGTGGGTCGACGAGTAGCCATGGCGGCCTCCTCCGTGTGGTGTGCCACCCGTAGAAGATAGCACCGGCGCGGGTCGTGCACTGACAAGAAGCTGTCCTCGGCATGGAGGCTCGAGGTAGAGAAAGGCGACGGCACCTTCCAGCACTTCACCCTCAGCAACTGCTCGCCATCGGTGCGCTGGGGCGGCACAGGCGACCTGGGCTGGGAAGCAGGGGACCAGATCACCGTGCGGCTGGTGAAGAACCCCTAGCGCGAGGGGCCGACCGGGGTGAGTCAGGGCAAGGCGAGGCACACACGCAACCGGCTGCGGGCCAGGCTCAAGCCGACCGCGGTGGGGGCGAGTCGCGGGCACAACGTGCCTGCATCACGGTCATCCTCCGGCTTCTCTCAGGCTAGACGACAGCCCTGGGGTGATGGTCCCGCAGGGCGGTGGCCGGGGCCCCGTCAGCCGCACGCCGTCGGAGCGCCAGCGTCGGACGCCCACGGTGCACAGCACCGGCAGCATCCCGGCGAACGGCCCCGCCGGAGCCGGCGGAGCCGGGAGCGGTAGGCGCTGCGAGGCGCTCGCCCCGGCATCCCGCGCCGGAGCCCGCCGGGCCCGCACGCCCCCGGCGAGGGCGGCGGCCCGGACGCGATCCTACGCCCTGGCGGGCTCATGCTCGCGCTGTGAGCGGTCGCGGCACAGAATGTAGCGGCGGCGGCGAGAGGGGACCCGCGCATGGCGAGCCCGAGCGTCGACGAGCTCGGCGTCAACACGATCCGGGCGCTCGCGATGGACGCCGTGCAGCAGGCGAACTCCGGGCACCCGGGAGCGCCGATGGGCGCCGCGCCGATGGCCCACGCCCTGTGGACGCGCTTCCTCCGCCACAGCCCCTCAAACCCCGACTGGCCGGACCGCGACCGCTTCGTGCTCTCCGCCGGCCACGCCTCGATGCTCCTCTACGCGCTGCTGCACCTCACCGGCTACGACCTCCCGCTCGCGGAGATCGAGCGCTTCCGCCAGTGGGAGAGCCGCACCCCCGGCCACCCCGAGCGCCACGACACCCCCGGGGTCGAGCTCACCACCGGGCCGCTGGGGGCCGGCTTCGCGATGGGCGTGGGGATGGCGATCGCCGAGCGCTTCCTGGCGGCGCGCTACAACCGCCCGGGCTTCCCCGTCGTCGACCACCGCGTCTACGGGATCGTCTCCGACGGCGACCTGATGGAGGGAGTCGCCTCCGAGGCGGCCTCGCTCGCGGGCACGCTCGGGCTCGGCCGCCTCGTCTACCTCTACGACGACAACGAGATCTCCATCGAGGGCGACACCGACCTCGCCTTCCGCGAGGACGTGGCCGCGCGCTTCCGCGCCTACGGCTGGGACGTCGAGGAGGTGGCGGACGGCACCGACCTCGAGTCGATCGCCGGGGCGATCGCGCGCGCCCGGGCCGAGGAGAGCCGGCCCTCCCTCATCATCGTCCCCACGATCATCGCCCACGGCAGCCCGAACAAGGCCGGCACCGCGGCGGCGCACGGCGCGCCACTCGGGGAGGAGGAGGTGCGGCTCTCCAAGCGCGCCCTCGGCTGGCCGGAGGAGCCCGCCTTCCACGTGCCGGAGGCGGTGCGCGCCGAGATGGGGCGCGCGCGCGGGCGCGGGCGCGAGCAGGAGGCGGCCTGGGCGGGGCTGCTTCAGGAGTACGAGCGCCAGCACCCCGAGCTCGCCGCGGAGTTCCGGGAGACGCTCGCAGGGAGCCTCCCGCCGGGGTGGGCGGAGGCGATCCCCTCCTTCGAGCCGGGGGGGCCGGCGCTGGCGACCCGCGCCGCCTCCGGGCGCGTGCTCAACGCGGTGGCGTCGTTGCTCCCGACGCTGATGGGCGGCTCCGCCGACCTCGCCCCCTCGAACAACACCTACCTCGCGGGCTACCCCGACCAGGCGGCCGAGGAGCCGGCCGGGCGCAACCTGCGCTTCGGCGTGCGCGAGCATGCGATGGGCAACGTCGAGAACGGGATGGCGCTCCACGGCGGCGTGCTGCCCTTCGCGGGGACCTTCCTCATCTTCTCCGACTACATGCGCCCCGCGCTGCGCCTGGCGGCGCTGCAGCGGGTGCACGCGGTCTTCATCTTCACGCACGACTCGATCGGGCTCGGCGAGGACGGCCCCACGCACCAGCCCGTCGAGCACCTCGCCTCCCTGCGCGCGATGCCCGGCCTCACCGTCTACCGGCCGGCCGACGCGAACGAGACGGCGGCATGCTGGCGGCTCGCCCTCGAGCGCCGCGAGCCGGCGGCGCTCGCGCTCACGCGGCAGGGGCTGCCGGTGCTCGGACCCGTCGAGCGCGTGCGCGCCGGGGCGGCGCGGGGCGGCTACGTGCTCGCCGACGCGCCGGAGGGCGGCGAGCCCGACGTGCTGCTGCTCGCGACCGGGTCGGAGGTCGCGGTCTGCTGCTCGGCGCGCGAGCTGCTCCGGGAGCGGGGCATCGGCGCCCGCGTCGTCAGCATGCCGAGCTGGGAGATCTTCGACGAGCAGCCGGCCGACTACCGCGAGCGGGTCATCCCGCCCCGAGTCGGCGCGCGCCTCTCCGTGGAGGCCGCCGCGACGATGGGGTGGCACCGCCACGTCGGCGACCGCGGGGAGGCGATGGGCCTCGATCGCTTCGGCGCCTCCGCGCCGGGCGCGGTGCTGTTCGAGCGGTTCGGCTTCACGCCGGAGGAGGTGGCGCGGCGGGCCGCGCGCCTCGTCGAGCGCGAGGCGGAAGCCGCGGGGCAGGGCCCCGGGGCGGCGTCCGGGCGGTAGAGTCCGGGCAGGAGAGCCCGGGAGGGGGCGACCGGAGGGACGCCATGCCGGAGACGATCGCACGGCTGCGCGAGCGCGGGCAGAGCGTCTGGCTCGACTTCATCCACCGCGGGATGCTCGACTCGGGGCAGCTCGAGCGCTACGTGCGCGAGGGCTGGATCACCGGGCTCACCTCCAACCCGACGATCTTCAACCGCGCCATCTCGGGCTCGGCCCGCTACGACGACGCCCTGCGCGAGGCCGCCCGCGCCGGCGCGCAGGGGGCCTACGAGGCCTTCGTCGACATAGCGAGCGACGACCTCAGGCGCGCCGCCGATCTCTTCCGGGGCGTCTACGACGAGAGCGGCGGCGCCGACGGCTACGTCTCCTTCGAGGCGCCGCCCGGGATCGAGCACGACGCCCCGGCGACCGTGCGCGAGGCGCACCGGCTGCGCGAGGCCGTCGGGCGCCCCAACGTGATGATCAAGGTGCCCGGCACCCCCGCCGGGGTCGAGGCGCTCCGCGAGCTCACCGCGCAGGGCGCGAGCGTCAACGTCACGCTGCTCTTCGGCGTGGGCGTCTACGAGCGCGTCGCGGAGGCCTACATCGAGGGGCTGGAGCGCCGGCTCGAGCAGGGCCTGCCGCTCGGCGACCTCGCCTCGGTCGCCTCCTTCTTCGTCTCGCGCGTCGACAGCAAGGTGGACGGCTGGCTCCCCGCGGGATCGGAGCTCCTCGGGGGCGCCGCCGTCGCCAACGCCCGCCTCGCCTACCGGCTCTTCCTCGAGCACTTCAGCGGGCCGCGCTGGGAGCGGCTCGCCGAAGCCGGGGCCCGCGTGCAGCGCCCGCTCTGGGCCTCGACGAGCACGAAGAACCCGGCCTACTCGGACGTGCTCTACGTCGACGAGCTCGTCGCCCCCGACACCGTCAACACGCTGCCGGAGGCGACGCTGCAGGCGTTCGCCGATCACGGGAACCCGGAGGGCGGCATCGACGAGCGCGCGATGGCGGAGGCGCAGGTGGTGATGGAGCGCCTCGCCTCGGCCGGCATCGACGTCGAGCGAGCCACCGACGAACTGCTCACGGAGGGCCTGGGCTCCTTCGCCGCCGACTTCCGCTCCCTGCTCGACTGCATCGACGCCTCCCTCTCCGCGCTGAACGATCCCCGCAGCCGCAGCGACGGCGGCGGGCTCGGTGCGCTCGCGCCGCCGCTCTCCGACCGCCTCGGTGCGCTGGCGGAGGAGGAGGTGGTCCGGCGGCTCTGGTCAGGCGACCACACGCTGTGGGCCGACGGTCCCGGCGAGATCGCCGACCGGCTGGGGTGGCTCGCCGTCGACGAGGAGATGCGCGGCCGCGTCCCCGAGATCGAGGCCTTCGCCAGGCAGGTCTCAGACGCGGGCTACCGCACCGCGCTGCTCATGGGGATGGGGGGATCGAGCCTCGCGCCGGAGGTCATGGCGGCGTCGTTCGGACGGACGCCCGACGGCCTCGAGCTCCTGGTCCTCGACACGACCGACCCGCAGGCGATCGCGGAGACCGCCTCGCGCCTCCCTGCGGGACGCACCCTCTACATCGCCGCCAGCAAGTCCGGCACGACGGTCGAGACGCGCTCGCAGCTCGAGTTCTTCTGGGAGCGGCTCGAGCGCGAGGACCCCGCGGCGGGCCGGCACTTCATCGCGATCACCGACCCGGGGAGCCCGCTCGCGGCGCTCGCCGAGGAGCGGCGCTTCCGGCGCGTCTTCGAGAACCCGCCCGACATCGGGGGGCGCTACTCCGCGCTCTCCTACTTCGGCCTGGTGCCGGCGGCGCTGGCCGGGGTCCCCATCGGCGCGGTGCTCGAGGACGCGGCCTCGATGCGTCGCGCCTGCCACACCTGCGTGCCGGCCGCGGACAACCCCGGCGGGTGGCTCGGCGCCGCGCTCGCGGAGGCCCACGCGGCCGGGCGCGACAAGCTCACGCTCGTGCTCCCCGAGGGGATCGCGAGCCTCGGCTGCTGGGTCGAGCAGCTCATCGCCGAGTCCACCGGCAAGGGGGGGACGGGCATCCTCCCCGTCGAGGGGGAGCCCCTGGGCTCGCCGTCGCGCTACGGGGACGACCGGCTCTTCGTGGCGCTGGGGGAGCCCGACGGCTCGGCGCCGGCCCTCGACGCCCTGCAGGCGGCGGGCCACCCCGTCATCCGGCTCCCAGAGGTCGGCCCCGCCGCCTGCAGGG
>VYDC01000129.1:0-8237 GCA_009843585.1 Chloroflexota bacterium
GGGCTGGGACGCGGGCTCGAGGCGCTGATCCCCGTCGCGCCGGGCGAGGCCGATCCCAGGCTCCCCGTCCGCGAGGTCGCGGTCGATCGCATTGCGCCGAACCCGCAGCAGCCCCGTACCGAGATGGACCCCGCAGCGCTCGCCGAGCTCATCGACTCCGTGCGAGAGCACGGCGTGATTCAGCCGCTCGTGGTCTCGGAGCTCGGCCGCTCCGAGTTCGACGACGAGGAGTTCGCCGAGGAGCCGCGCTACCAGCTGATCGCGGGTGAGCGGAGGCTGCGGGCGGCGAGGGCGGCTGGTCTCGAGCGGGTCTCGGTCGTGGTGCGCCAGAGCACCCCCCAGGAGCTGCTCGAGCTCGCCATCGTCGAGAACGTGCAGCGCGCCGACCTCAGCCCGCTCGAGGAGGCGGTCGCCTACCAGCGTCTGGTGGAGGACTTCGGGCTGACGCAGCAGGAGGTCGCGACGCGCGTCGGCCGCTCGCGCACGGCGGTCGCGAACGCGATCCGGCTGGTCGAGCTCCCCGACGCGGTCCGGCGCGCGCTGGCGCGAGGCGAGATTACGGCGGGCCACGCGCGCGCCATCCTGGGGCTCGCGGGCGACGACGCACGCATCGCCGCGTGCCGCCGCGTGGTCTCCGAGGGGATGAACGTGCGCCAGACGGAGAGCATGGTTCGTGCGGCCGTGGCCCCGCCGCCGGTCGGGGTCCGCCCGGCCCGCGCTGCCTCGATGGCCGACGAGCAGTCGATGGCCGTGGTGGCCGCGCTCGAGAGGGCGCTCGGCACGCGCGTCCGTCTGCGCCGCGGCCGCCGGGGGCGGGGATCGCTCACGATCCACTTCTACAGCGATGAGGAGCTTGAGGACGTGCTGGGACGGCTGCTGGACGGGGAGGAGATCCGATGAGCGTGGCCGAACGCCTCCGCGAGCTCGGGGTGCCGCTGGGCGCCCCCGCGCGCGCTCTCGCCCTCTACCGTCCCGCTCTCGCCTGGGGCGAGTGGGTGCTGGTCTCCGGCCAGCTGCCGATGCGCGACGGCGCGCTCGTCCACCCGGGTCGCGTGGGGGAGGAAGTCGGCCTCGAGGAGGCGCGCGAGGCGGCCCGGCGGTGCGCTCTCAACGGTCTCGCCGCCGCCGCGGCGTCGCTCGGTTCGGAGGAGGCGCTCGAGGAACTGCGCGTCCTCCGCACGGCGGGCTACGTCGCCGCGGCGCCCGGCTTCACGCAGCAGCCGGAGGTGATCGACGGCGCGAGCGGGCTGTTGCGGGAGGCGCTGGGCGAGGAGAACGGGGTCGGCGCCCGCGCGGCGATCGGGGTCGCCTCGTTGCCGCGCGGCGCGTGCGTCGAAGTCGAGTTTCTCTTCGCGACACGGGCGGGGTAGGCTCGCGACGGTCGAATCAAGCGGGCAGATCCGCTCCGGCGGATCGGCCCCGGGGGAGTGGCATGTCGCGCATCGACTTCGTGACGGGTGCTCCGGAGCGCTACATCGGTGAGGTGCGCGCACTCGCAGCCATCCCCGATCGCCTGCGGGCCGCGCTCGAGGGACATGCCGCCGAGGACCTGCGGCGAGCCCCGTCGGAGGGCGGGTGGTCGCCCGTGCGTGTGCTGGCGCACCTCCTGAGCTACGCGCGGCACACGGGGGAGTTCATCTACCGCATCGCGTGGATGCAGGAGCCGGTCCTGGTGAGCTGGGACGAGGCGGCAGAGGTGGAGCGGGAAGGCTGGGAGCGATTGGAAGGTCGCGAGCTACTCGCGCTGATCCGCGCCGAGATAGAAGGCACGGTTGCGCTGCTCTCGGAGACGCCCGACGCGTCGTGGGGGCGTCCCGGCCTTCATCCACTCGGAGGCCGGCGTTCGCTGCGCCAGCAGGTGCGGACGCACGTCCGCCACCTTGAGGATCACATCGCCCAGATCGAAGCGGCACAACGGGCGATGCCAGCTCGATAGAGGGCCGCTTCGGGTCGATCGCTTCTCAGGACCTCGGTAACCCCCGCCGCGGACTCAGGGGTCAGCCGCGCTGTTAGCTGTCGGGCTGGAGTCGCGGCAGCGCCCCCGGTGCGACCTGCGCACAGCCGCGACTCGATGGCCTCCGGACCGCGGCTCCCAGCATCGTCCGCGGCGAGTAGCGGACACTCCCGGCCCCGCTTCTGGGGCGGACTCGACGGGAATCCCGCGGCTGGCGATGCCCCCGACTTCGCTCGTACGGATGCCTGGCTACCCGCGCTCTACCGGTAGCTCACCCCGCCGCGACCACTCTGCCCAGGAGCCGTCGTAGTTGCGTGCCCCCTCGAACCCCAGCAGTTCGTGCATCACGAACCAGCTCGCCGCCGATCGAACGCCGCCGCCGCAGTAGGGGAAGACCTCGCGAGATCCGTCGACGCCGGCCGCGGCGTAGAGCGACCTGAGCTGCTCGCGCGGCAGGAACCGGCCGTCCCCATCGACCAGCATCTCCCAGTTCATGTGGATCGACCCGGGGACGCGGCCGGAGCGGGGCGCCGGCTGCGCCCCGGTCGCCTCCCCCACGTGCTCCTGAGTCGTGCGGCAGTCGAGGACCTGCCCCGGGGTCTTCCCCGCTCGTCCCTCCACCACCTCGAGCACCTGCTCGTAGCTCGCGAGCAGCGAGTCGTCGGGCTCGGGGAGCTCGACGCTCGCGGGCCTCGGAACGACGCGCTCGGTGGTGGTCGGCAGCCCTGCTCGCGCGAGCGCCGGGAGCGCGGCCTCGGCGACGTGGGCATCGGGCCACCGGAAGTAACGCAGTACCCAGTAGGCGCGGGACGGCCAGGCGGAGGGCGCGCCGGCGTAGAGCACGACGCGCGCGCCCTTCGCGACCCCGAGCCGCCCGAGCGTCGCCGCCATCTGGGCTCGCCCGGGTACCAGCGCGCGGATTCCGTCGCGCTCCGCCGTGAAGTCGTCGTAGCCGTGCGCGTAGACCGCGCCCGGGAGGTGCGCCTGGTCGTACTCGTCGCGGCTGTTCGTGACGTGTATCAGGACGAGCCCCGGGTCGCCTAGATGCGCGCCGAGCCAGCCGGCGTCGACGACCGGGCCCGGAGCCGTGCGCCTGCTCTCCGTCATCCCTCTCCTCCTCCACCCTGCTGGCCGGAGCCGTCGCCGCCCGCGCCGCGGCGCCGTCCGCGCCCGCCGCGCCGCCCGCGCCGCCTCCGCCTGCGCTCGCCACCGTCGGCGGCCTCGCCTGAGGGCGGGGACCCAGCCCCGTCGGCCTGCTCCGCGCGATCCGGCGCGCGTGCGCCGCCGCCTTCTTCGGATGCGGCGGCCGAACCGCGGGGCTCCCCCGGCCGGCGCCTGGACGTGCGTGCCGGCCGTGCGCCGTCGCGCGATCGACCGGCACCGTGCCCCCGCCCGCCGCGGCGTCCCGAGGTGCCCTCTGCGCGGCTGCGCTCCTCGGGCGCTGCGCGCTCGAGCGGCGACGGTTCCGCCGCAGGCGCCTCGACCGGCGTGAGCCGCGCCAGCAGGGCGTCCCGGAGCGCCTGGTCGCGGCTCTTGAGGGGCGCCTCAACCTCCTCCTCGAGGTCCGCGGGCCGCACGGCCGTGCCGTACTGCGCGCGCAGTTCGTCGGCGGGGATGTCGATGACCTGGCCGCTCTCCATGCGCAGACGTACCAGCTGCGTCAGCGCGTTGACAGAGGTGACGCGCGCGTTCCCGATCGGCGTACTCACGCGCTTGCCGACCCGGGGAAGATCGCCCCGCAGCTCCCGGTAGGACTCGACCTCGTAGGAGAGGCAGCAGAGCAGGCGCCCGCACACCCCCGAGATCTTCGAGGGGTTGGGCGGAAGATCCTGCTCCTTTGCCATCTTGATGGAGATGGACGGGAACTCCGTCTGCCAGGTGGCGCAGCAAAGCGCGAGCCCACAGACGCCCAAGCCCCCCATCGCCTTCGCTCGGTCGCGGTCGCCGACCTGCTCCACACGCACATCGCAGCCCAGGAGCTCCCGGGCCTGCCGCGCGAACCAGGCGTGCTCGATCCGCTCCTTCGCGGCGAAGGTGATCTCGCAGAAGTCTCCCGCCAGGTCGTACTCGACACTCGCGACGCGCACGCGGGAGTCGGAGCGCGCCGCGAGGGCCTGCGCGCGGCGGTGATCCTCCTCCGCGCGCCGACGCCCCTCGCGCCAGGAAGAGACGTCCACCTCGGTGGCAAGCCTCTCGATGACCTTGAGCGGGCCCTTGGGGCTCCCGGAGATCACCTGGTCGGGGGCGATCACCACCCACCCCAGCCGTTCGCCGCGCTCGGTCGAGACGACCACGTAGTCGCCGATCCCGAGCGCGAGCTCGCCCGCGCTGCAGTAGGAGACGGGTCCGGCCTCGGTGAAGCGTATCCCCGCGATGTCGCTCATGTCGTATCCGGCGCCTCCGTCCGCCTACGCGAGAGCGGGCTTGGCACCGGCCTCCTCTCCGCTGGGGGCGTGCCGCGCGGGGAGGTCGAGCATCAGGACCTCCAGGGCGAACTGCGCCACGACGTTTCCGAGCAGGTGCGCGCGGGCGCGCTGGAGCGCTGAGAGGGCCGACGCGGCTTCGCGCGCCGCCGCGGCGTCGGGACCGGGCTCCGGACCGAGGCCCGAGGCCGCGAGCAGCCGCTCGCGCCACCAGTCCCGCCAGTGATCGAGCAGCTCGAGCACGCTCGCGCGCTCTCGGCCCCAGCGGCGTGCGAGCGTGTCGGCGTAGTCGAGCCTCTCGGCGCGATCGGCCACAGTCAGCCGCTCGAGCTCCGAGACGGCGCTCTCGCGGAGCACTGCGTGGGAGGGGTCGGCATGGAGTCGGAGCGCCAGCCCGTAGCGCCCACCGGCCTCCCGGGCCAGGCGCGCGGCGTCCTCCGCCTCGAGTGAGGCGTGCTGCTCCAGGGCGCGCGCGAGGGTTGCGGGCGGCAGCGGGGCGAGACGGAGCAGCTGACAGCGCGAGCGAAGCGTGGCCGGTAGCGCCTCGGGGTCGCTCGCGAGCAGCACGAGCAGCGTCTCTCCCGGCGGCTCCTCGAGCGTCTTCAGGAGCGCTTGCGCGGCCTCGTGCTGGAGGTCATCGGCGCTGTCGACGACGAAGATGCGGCGCGGGGCGGAGAACGGCGCGAGCGCCGCCAGACGCTCCAGGCGGCGCACCTGGCAGACGCGGATGCGGGTCGAGCCGTCCTGGGCGTGGTCGCGGTGGTTAGCGCCGGACTCGTCGCAGAGCCCGCCCGTGGAGATCGTCTCTATGTCGGGTGCCGAACCGACCTCGACGAGGCGGCAGCTCTGGCACTCCCGGCAGGGCACCTCCCCCGGCTCCTCCGCATCGGCGCCCGCCGCCTCGCAGCAGAGCGCCTGCGCGAGGCGCCGCGCGAGCGTCGCGCGTCCGACGCCCGAGGGCCCCGCGAAGAGGTGGGCATGGGCGAGCCGCTTCGAGCGGAGCGCGCGGCGCAGCGATGAGACGGCCTCCTCCTGCCCGTAGACGCCCCAGCCTCCCCCGTCCGTCACGCCGGGCACAGGGACGCTCCCGGTGCCTGAGGCGCGCGGCCGATCACTCACCGCCGGCACTCCCCCCGCCGGACCCCTCCGCCGCGGCGCCCTCGTCGACGTCGAGCGCCATCAAGTCGGAGGCACGCTCGCGCCGGCGGATGAGCCGCGCCTCGCCGCCCTCGACCAGTACCACGGCCGGGCGGTAGGAGAGGTTGTAGTTGGACGACATCGAGAGCTGGTAGGCGCCCGATGCCGGCACCGCCAGGAGCTCGCCACGCCGGAGCCGCGGCAGACTCGCGTCGCGCAGCAGCACGTCCCCCGACTCGCAGTACTTCCCGGCGATCGTGACCGTCTCCTCGGGCGCCGCGGTCGGCCGCTCGGCCGAGAGCGCCTCGTAGCGCGAGCCGTACATCGCCGGGCGGACGTTGTCGGCCATTCCGCCGTTCACGGAGACGAAGGTGCGCACGCCGGGCACCACCTTGCGGGCGCCGACGTGGTAGAGGGCGACGCCCGCGCGGGCGGCGATGGAGCGCCCGGGCTCGACCGAAATCCGGGGGAGCGGGAGACCCCGCTCTCCCCACTCGCGGCGCACCGCCGCCGCGATCGCACGCGCGTAGGCGGAGGGCTCAGGGACGGGATCGCCGTCCCGGTATCCGACGGCGAAGCCCCCGCCCGGCGAGAACTCGCGCACCTCCACCCCGAAGCGATCGCGGCAGACGTCCGCCGCGAAGTCGGCCATGACGGCGATCCCGAGCTCGAACGGGGCGAGCTCGACGATGGGGCTCCCGAGGTGCATGTGGAGCCCGTGCAGCTCCAGCGCAGGCTGCTCCAGAGCGGCGGCGAGGGCGCGCTCCGCGGCGCCGGTCTCGACCGGCACTCCGAACTTCGAGTCGAGTATGCCCGTCGTCGTCTTCTCGTGTGTGTGCGCGTCGACCCCGGGCGAGAGTCGCAGCAGCACCCCCTGCCGGACGCCCGCGCGCGAGGCGATCTCTCCCAGGAGGGGGATCTCGTCCTCGTTGTCGATGACGATGCGGCCGACGCCCGAGCGAACGGCGAGCTCGAGCTCCCAGGACTCCTTGCTGTTCCCGTGCAGGTAGACCCGCCCCATCGCGACGCCCGCCGCCCGCAGCACCTCCAACTCGCCGCCCGAGACGGCGTCGAAGCCGAGCCCCTCCGAGGCGACGAGCCGCGCAAAGGGGCGGCTCAGGTAGGCCTTGCTCGCGTAGAGGACGGTGCTCTCCGGGTACTCGTCGGAGAAGGCCTGGACGTAGCCCCGGCACTGCGCCCGCAGCGTCTCCGCGTCGTAGACGTAGAGCGGCGTCCCGAAGCGGCGCGCGAGCTCGACGGTGTCGCACCCACCGAGCGCGAGGTGACCGCCCGGCGTCAGCCCGGCGCTGATGGGAAGCAGATCGGCGAGCGGCAGCGGCGCCGCCGCGTGAGTCGTCACAGGTGTACCCCGCGTCGTGCGGTGGATGCTGTTACCCGGTCCGGCGATGCGCCGACCCCGCGACTCGCCGCGCGGCGGCGCGCCTGCCGGACCTTCCGTGATTATGGACCGTCCGGGGAGTTCCCGCACGCGCCGGGGGAGGAGCCTACGCCGTGGGGCGCCGGACCTCCCACCCGCGCTCGCCGGCCTCGACCTCGAGCGTCCCCACGTCGCGGAGCCGCGCGAGGTGCGCGCGCACCTGGTTGCGGGCCGCGCGCCGCAGCCCCTTCTGGATCTCGGGGTAGAGGGCACGGCGTATCTGCCGGTCGCTCTGGTAGCCGCGGTCGATGAGGTCGAGGATCTGGCGGTCGCGCCGGTGGCGGTGGTCGATGAGCTCACGCACCTTCGCCGCCGCGTCGCGTACAGCGGGGCCGTGGCCGGGCGCGAGCAGGGAGGCGCCCAGCGAGCCGATCCGCTCCAGGCTCTCCAGGTACTGCCCCATGTCGCCCGCCGGCGGCGGCGAGATGGCGCTCGTTCCCACGCCCAGAATCGTGTCGCCGGTGAAGAGCACCCCCGTCTCCTCGACCAGGTAGCAGTTGTGCCCGGCGGTGTGGCCGGGCGTGTGCACGGCGCGCACGGTGAGGCCGCCGACCTGGAAGCTCTCCCCGTCCGCCAGCGGGCGGTTGACCTCGGTCGCGAGCGCCTCGGCCCGCCACAGCGCGGCCCGCTCGTCGAGCTCCGTGTCGTCGGGGAGATCCTCGTTCGACTCGTGCGGCGTGTGGAGCAGCACCTCGTCGAGTGGGTTCATCGCGATCGCGGCGCCGAGGGCCTCGGCGAGCCTCCGGCCACCCGAGGAGTGGTCGGTGTGGTGGTGCGTGACGGCGATGGTGCCGACGCGGAGCTCCGGCATCTCGCGCTCGAGGTAGCGAAGCCGCTCCGTGACCGACGCGTCGTCCCCGAAGCCGGCATCGATCAGCGCCGCCTCGTCCCCGTCGTGGAGGATCCAGACGTTCGAGGTCGGGAAGGTGCGTGTGAAGAGCCGCACGCGCACGACGTGCTGCACGAGGTGCGCGTCGATGCGCGTCGCGACCGACTCGACGCGCTCCTCCCCCTCGCGCTCGTCGGCTCCCGGACCGGGGCGTCGCCTGACCCCGGGAAGGTCGCGAACGACGGGAACGCGCCGGAGCGCGCGTCGCGAGCGCTTCGCCGGGGCGCTTCGCAGGAGCGGCCGCGCGCGCCGCTCGACGGCCTCCCTGAGGAGCGTCGCCCGCTGACCCATCGCTGCCCCCCGACCGCCGCGCCGGCGCGGCGTCGCGCCGCCCGGGAGCGCACGATACCCTCGACCCCGTGCCCGCGTCATCGCCTCCCGCAGCGCCCGAGGGCC
>VYDC01000129.1:8247-12635 GCA_009843585.1 Chloroflexota bacterium
CCGCTCCCCCGTCCGTGCCCGCCCCCCCCCCGCCGCCGCGCGTGTCGGCCGCATCCGCCGCGCCGTGCTCGCCTGGTACGAGCAGAACGGTGCGGAGGTCCCCTGGAGGCCCGGTCCCGGCCGACCCGGCGATCCCTACGCGGCTCTCGTCGCGGCGGTCTGCGCGCAGCAGACGCCGATGTCGCGCGCGCTCCCTCTCTACCGGCGCTGGATGGAGGCGCTCCCGACGCTCGCCGCCGCCGCCGCCTCCTCGCGTGCCGAGGTGCTCGCGCTCTGGGGCGACGGCGGCTATCCGCGACGCGCCGTGGCCCTTCGCGAGGCGGCGCAGGCGGCCGTCGCCGGCGGCGGCGAGCTGCCGCGCGACGAGAAGGCGCTGCTGGCGCTACCGGGCGTCGGTCCCTTCACCGCCGCCATCGTGCGCTGCTTCGGCTACGGCGAGCAGGTCGCGGCCGTCGACGTGAACGTGATGCGTGTGCTGGGCCGCTCCGTGTGGGGCGAGCTCGAGCCGGTCCGGTCGGTGCCGCGGGCCGAGGTGGAGCGACTCGCCGCGCGGATGCTCCCTCCCGGCGACGCCGCGAGATGGAACCCCGCGCTGATGGACCTCGGCGCGGCCACCTGCCGGTCGCGACCGCTCTGCGGGAAGTGCCCCCTGGAGCGCCTCTGCCGGGCGCGTCGCCGCATCGCGCGCGGCGAGGAGGCTCCCCCTCCCCGCCGCCAGCCGCGCTACGAGGGATCAGATCGCCAGTGGCGCGGGCACATCCTCCGCATTCTGCGCGCCGCTGCGGGCGCGGGCGGCACGGGATCCGTCGCCGAGGAGTCGCTCATGGGCGGCCTCGCGGAGTCGCCCGGGGAGCGCGCGCGCGCCGCCGGCCTGCTTGCCGCCCTGGTCCGGGAGGGGCTCGCGTGGCGCTCGGGCGGGCGCTGCGGGCTGGGCGAGGGGCCGGACGTGGCGGCCGGGGAGGAGGACGCTGAGCAGGAGCCTCCGGGCGTGCTACCCTCGGTCGCCGCAGACAGGGCCGAGGGGAGTGCCATGGCCGAGGTCTACTCCGACGATCGCTTCACGGTGGAGGCCCACGCCGACCTCGGCCCCTTCGCGAACGTCTCGTACATCATCCGCCCGGCCGACGGCGGTCCCGCGACCGTCATCGACGTGCCGGAGGGCTTCGAAGAGGTGCTGGCGGCCCTCGGAGGACGCGAGTTCGGCGCCCTGATCGTGACGCACTACCACCGCGATCACTGGGACGGATTCGATGTGTTCCGCGCCGTGAGCTCGGCCCCGGTCTACGCGGGGGCGGAGGAGATCGAGATCGACGAGTCCCGGGGCGTGCGCCGCCTCGCCGACGGGACCGCGCTGGAGGTGGGGGGCGTCCGGATCGAGGTGATGCACACGCCGGGCCACACGCCGGGATCGATCTCCCTGCGCGCGGGCGGCGTCGTCTTCACAGGCGACACGCTCTTCCCCGGCGGGCCCGGCGCCTCACGCTCGGCCGAGGCTCTGCAGCAGGAGATCCGCTCCATCAACGAGCGGCTCTACACGCTCCCAGGGGAGACGCTCGTCCTTCCCGGACACGGCGCCGGGACGACCATCGCCGCATCGCGCGAGGAGTACGCGGGGTTCGCCTCGCGCGAGCACGCGGCCGACCTGCACGGGAACGTGCTGTGGGCGAGCTCGTGAGCGCCTCCTCCCGGACCGCGTGGTGACGGCCGTCGCCCCGCACGCAGCCTCTACCTCGACGACGCTCGACAACGGCCTCACTCTCGTCGTGACGCCGCTCCCGTTCGCGCGCTCGGTCTCGGTGACCTTCTTCCTGCGTGCGGGGTCGCGCTACGAGGAGGGGGCGAGCGCGGGGCTCTCGCACTTCTGCGAGCACCTCTGCTTCAAGGGGACGGAGCGTCGGCCGCGTCCCACCGATCTCTCGTCCGAGATCGACGCGGTGGGCGGGTCGATCAACGCCACCACCGATCGCGAGCTGACGAGCTACTACGCCAAGGTCACGCCGGAGTACCTCGAGCGCGCGCTCGACGTGCTCTCCGATATGCTGCGCTGCTCGCTCTACCGGGAGTCGGAGATCGAGCGCGAGCGCGACGTGATCCTGGAGGAGCTGGCCGCGGTTCAGGATGCGCCCGACGAGCTGGCGGGGGTGCTCCTGGACGGCCTGCTCTGGCCCGGGCAGCCGCTGGGGCGGGATATCGCGGGGACACCCGAGTCGGTGCGGTCGGTCGCGGCCGGGCGGCTGCGCAGCTACTACCGCACGCAGTACGTCGCGAACGGGGCGGTGCTCTCCATCGCCGGCGCGGTGGAGGCGGGCCGGGCGCGCGACCTCGCCGATCGCTTCGTCGGTGGCTGGGAGCCGGGCTCCCCCGCGGACTGGATCCGCGCTGCCCCCGCCCCGGGGGAGGGGGCGCGTCTCATGCTCCGCACCAAGGAGACGGAGCAGGCGCACATCGCTCTCGGGATGCCGGGCCTCTCCCTCGTCGATCCCGACCGCTACGCGCTCGGCCTGCTCTCGGCGGTGCTGGGGGAAGGGATGTCCTCGCGCCTCTTCGTGAAGCTGCGCGAGGAGCTCGCGCTCTGCTACGACGTGCACAGCTCCGTGGCGCTCCTGATGGACACCGGGAGCCTCGGTGTCTACGCGGGCGTCGACCGCGCCCGGACGGACGAGGCGCTCTCCGCGATCGTGCGCGAGCTGGCGCGGATACGCGACCCGGTCGGGGAGGAGGAGCTGGCGCGCGCGAAGACGCTCGTCCGCTCGCGGATTCAGCTTCGGCTCGAGGACACGCGGGCCGTCTCGGCGCGCTACGGAGCACTGGCGGCGCTGGGGCTGCCGCTGCTCACGCCGGAGGAGACGATCGCTCGCTACGAGGCCGTCACCGCCTCCGACCTGCGGCGGGTGGCGGAGCGCGTCGTGCGCGACTCCGAGTTCAGGCTGGCGGTGGTCGCCCCCGCGAGCGATGAGGCTCCGCTTGCCGCGGCGCGGGCGGGGGCGGTGTGACGGTGACGGCCGAGCGCGACGACGTGGAGGGCGCGGAGGCGGCTGGAGCGCCGGAGCCCGGCCGCGCGCGGTTCGCGGGCCGGCGCTCCACGCCGCCACGGACGGCCCCGGACGACGACTCCGCGAGCGATCGCCCTCCCCCCGAGAGGATGGTCCTCGTGCCGATCGTGTCGATGCCGGATGCCGGGCGTGAGCAAGCGGACGCCCGGCTCTGCGTGCTGGTCCGGCTGCGCGACTCCGGTCGCGCATCCCTGCTGGAGCTGCCCCACCCGGCCCCCGGCGAGACGCTCGACGGCGTGGTCGCGGATGTGCTGCGCGCGCGGCTCGGGGTGCGCCCGGTCGGCGAGCCGCGGCTCGCGCCGGGCCGCGTGGCGGCGCGCCTGCCGCGCGAGCGCCGCGGGTCATGGGAGCTGGGGTGGATGAGGGCGGTCGCGGTCGATGTCGAGGGTGAGCCCGTCGGCGACGCTCTGGTGGACGAGGTGGTGGTGCTTCGGTGCGAGGAGGCGGCCCGCGCGCTCCGGACGGATACCGAGCGTCGCCTGCTCATGCTCGCGCAGCCCGAGCCGGGGTAGGCGACATCGGCGACCCGTTGCGAGCGATTCGACCGGCCGGTCCGGTGGTGCGGCTACCGATGCGGTGACGCCATCCCGGCCGGGCGACCGCGAAGCGGCCATGGAGCGGAAATCGCCTCAGGGCGACCTGCGGCGCCTCCCGTGCGACGACTCCCCCTGTGGTTGACCGTTAAGGGGGGCGCCGGGGCGAGCGACCGGGACCTCTCCAGAGTCGCCCGACGCTCACGATCGGAGTGCGGTGTAGCGCACGGGCGTGCGGGGTGCCCGGCATCCCCGGCGGCCGCGAGTCGCCACGCTCCTGCCGCGGGCGGTGGTCGGAGCGGGAGGTCCCGCCGTCGGAGCCGTCCCGATCGCCCGAGCTAGATCGTGCGGAACAGGTCAGCGAGCATTGCACGCGGCGCCGTCGCGGGCCGGCATCGCGTGCTTCCACGCTGCCTCGGCGCGGTCCGGTGGCACACCCGCCGTGAGGAACACGATGCTCGTTCGGATGGGTGGGTGGTGTTTCCGCCACCCCAGCGTGACGGTCGCAGCGTGGGTGTGGGTGGTCGCCGTCGCACTTTATGCATCGGGCGCCGTGGGTCCGGCATTCGGCGCCCAGCGCCTGGCGCCGGGCTCCGCTGGCCGCCGCGGGTTCGATGTGGTCCGGGATCACTTCGGGGGCGTGGGGCGCGGGCTCTCCGGCTCCGTGGTCTTTCGCTCGCAGTCCGGCGTCGATGACCCGGCGGTGCGCGCGGCCATGGAGGCGATGTTCGAGGAGCTCCGCTCGCACGACGGCGTGATCGTGTCGAGCCCGTACGAGGCAGCGATCCCCGTCCCGGCGGCC
>VYDC01000258.1:0-643 GCA_009843585.1 Chloroflexota bacterium
CCCCGGACCCCGCCCGCGCCCGCGTCGGCCGGCTCCGAGAGGAGTGCCGCATGGCCCGCTACCACATCTGGACGCTCGGCTGCCAGATGAACCAGGCGGACTCCCTCAAGCTCGCCGCGGGCCTCGACCGGCTCGGGCTCGAGCCGGCCCGCTCCGACGCGGAGGCCGACCTCGTCGTCATCAACACCTGCTCGGTGAGGCAGCACGCCGAGGACCGCGCGTACTCGCGCCTCGGGGTTCTCGCGAAGCGCAAGCGCGGCGGCGAGCGCTTCACGCTCGCGGTGATGGGCTGCATGGTCGGTCCGCGCACGGAGGCGCTCGCCAAGCGGTTCCCCTTCGTCGACGCGTGGGCGAGGCCGCAGCAGTTCGAGCCGATTCTGGAGGCGGCGCGCGCGGGCGGGGCCCTCGACGTGCTGACGCTGCGCGACGTCTCGGAGGGGGAGTTCTGGCCCTCGACCTACGGGCGTCCCGAGGGACCGACCGCCTTCGTGCCGGTCGTGCACGGCTGCGACAAGATGTGCACCTACTGCATCGTGCCGCTGAGGCGCGGCCGCGCGCGCGCGCGGCCGGGGGGGGCGGGGGTGGGGCGGGGGGCCCCCCACAACACGCCCCCCGGGGGAGAGGGGTCGGGGCGGGGGGAGCA
>VYDC01000258.1:653-1525 GCA_009843585.1 Chloroflexota bacterium
CCGCCTTCGCGCCGGGCGGGCCGGGCCGCCCCATGATGTCCCCCACCTGCCTGGGGCGCCTGCGGCGCGGCCGCGAGGGCTCGCGGCCGGTCGCGGAGGTGCTGCGCGAGGTCGCCCATCTCGCCCGGCACGGCGTGCGCGAGGTGACGCTCGTCGGACAGACGGTGGAGGCCTACGGCCACGACCTGGAGCCCGCGGCGGGAGCGGGTGAGCGCCCCGACCTCGCCACGCTCTTCGAGGGAATCGAGCGCGTCGAGGGCATCGACCGCGTCCGCTTCCTGACCTCCTACCCCCGCGACATGACCGATCGCATCATCGACGCGGTCTCAGACCTCCCGCGCGTCTGCGAGAACTTCAACATCCCTGTGCAGTCGGGCTCCGACTCGATGCTCTCCCGCATGCGGCGCGGCTACACCGTCGCGCAGTTCGAGGAGCGCGTCGCGCGGATCCGCGAGCGCATGCCGCGGGCGACGCTCGCGACCGACGTCATCGTCGGCTGTCCCGGGGAGACCGACGAGGAGTTCCGGGAGACGGTCGATCTCCTGGAGCGGACGCGCTTCAACGTGATCCACGCCGCCGCCTACTCGCCGCGGCCCGGGACGTACGCCTCCCGCAAGATGAGCGACGACGTGCCGCGCGAGGTGAAGCGCGAGCGGCTGCAGCTCATCGAGCGTCTCCACGCCGAGTCGGCCGCGCGCCACAACAGGTCGCTCCTCCAGAGCCGCCTCGAGGTGCTGGTCGAGCGCGAGAAGGAGGGGCGCTCGAGCGGCCGCGCGCGGGGCGGCCAGCTCGTGCACTTCGATGGGACGGGCCTCGTCGGACAGCTCGTCGAGGTCGACGTGGATGAGGTGAGCCCGTGGTCGCTCCAGGGC
>VYDC01000258.1:1535-9689 GCA_009843585.1 Chloroflexota bacterium
GCGCCCCGTCCGCGGGCGCCCGCGCTCTCGTCGCGACGATCGTCGTGATCTTCGCCGTGCGCGAGGGCCGCCTGCTGGTCCTCCTCGTCCGGCGCTCCGCGCCACCCGCGAGCGGGAGCTGGGCCCTCCCCGGCGGCCGCTGGGACGGATCCGAGCCGCTGGAGGAGGCGGCGCAGCGCAAGCTCGTCGACGAGACGGGCGCGACCGATCTCTACCTGGAACAGCTCTTCACGACCTCCGGCCTCGATCAGACGCACCCGGCGGCCGTCGCCGTCTGCTACGTGGCGCTGGTGGAGGCGGGAACGGTCAGGCTGCGCAGCGGCGAGACCTGGCGGCCGGCCTGGCACGACGTGGCGGCGCTCCCCGAACTCGCCTTCCGCAACGAGGAGGTGATCGCGCAGGCCGTCTCCCGCATCCGCGCCAAGCTCGAGTACACGAACGTCGCGTACGGGCTGCTCCCCGAGGAGTTCACGCTGCCCGAGCTGCAGGGGACCTACGAGGCGATCGCCGGCCGCGCCCTCGATCGCCGCAACTTCCGCAAGCGGATGCTCGGCGCCGGGATTATCGAGCCGACCGGGGAGCTGCGCCGGAGCGGCGCCCACCGGCCCGCGCGCCTCTACCGCTTCACCACGCGCGAGCCCGTCTTTCTCTAGGGGGCGTCCCGTCCCGCATCCGGCGGACGCGTTGACCGTCGGAGCGGCCGAGGCGTACTATCGGTGCCGGCCCCTTTGTGTACTCGGTACACGAACAGGGGCGGCGGGAGTCCGGGGTGGGGACGGCGAGATGACGACGATCGAGGCCACGCCGCTGCCGCAGCTGCAGTGCGAGTCCGACGTCGGGATCGAGACCATCCCGCTCGCGAGCGAGGGCGCCTTCGCCGGCTGGCAGACGGACATCCCCGAGCGTTACCGGGGGCTCGGCGGAGCCGAGCTCGTGGAGCGCGTGCGCGCCGCGCGGGCCGCCCTGGGAGCGCGCGCGGTCGTGCTCGGCCACCACTACCAGCGAGAGGACGTGATCCAGTTCGCCGACCGGCGGGGCGACTCCTTCGACCTCGCGCGCTACGCCGCCTCGCACCCGGAGTCCGAGTACATCGTCTTCTGCGGCGTGCACTTCATGGCGGAGGCCGCCGACATCCTCTCCGGTCCCCACCAGCAGGTCGTCCTGCCGAACCTGGCCGCCGGCTGCTCGATGGCCGACATGGCGGCGCAGCCGGACGTGCTCGGCGCCTGGCGCGAGCTCGCGGCCGAGTTCGGCGGCACCGAGGAGATCGTCCCGGTCACGTACATGAACTCCGCAGCGGCGCTGAAGGCCTTCTGCGGCGAGCACGGGGGCGTGGTCTGCACGTCGTCGAACGCGGCGAGCGTCCTCGCCTGGGCGCTGGAGCGCGGGCGGCGCATCTTCTTCTTCCCCGACCAGCATCTCGGCCGCAACACCGCGCACGCCATGGGCATACCGGAGCAAGAGATGGCCCTGTGGAACTGGCGGCTTCCTCCGGGGAGCCGGGGCGGCCTCTCAGGTGACGAGCTCCGGCGCTCGCGGCTCATCCTCTGGGAGGGGCACTGCTCGGTGCACCAGCGCTTCTCCCTGACGCAGGTGGAGCGCGCCCGCGGGCGACATCCGGACGTGCGCGTGGTCGTCCACCCCGAGTGCCGCGCCGAGGTCGTGCGCGCGGCCGACGCCGTCGGCTCGACGGCGTACATCGCGAGGTACGTCCGTGAGGCACCGGCCGGTGCCGTGCTGGCCGTCGGGACCGAGATCAACCTCGTGTCGCGCCTCGCCGGGGAGAACCCGGAGAAGACCGTCTTCTGCCTCGACCCCGTCGTGTGCCCCTGCAGCACGATGTACCGCGTCCATCCGGCCTACCTCGCCTGGGTGATGGAGGAGCTCGCCGAGGGGCGCGTCGTGAACAGGATCGAGGTCCCCGAGCGGGAGAAGGAGCACGCGCGCGTCGCGCTCAGGCGGATGCTTCAGCTGGCGTAGACCGCCCGGGGCGCGTCCCCGCGCGCCGGGGGAGGGCGCTGGTGGAACGACTCATCCGACCCCTCGATCCTCTCGCCCTGAGCTCCGCGGTCGCGGTCGCCCTCGAGGAGGATCGCGCGCGGCAGGACGTCACGACGCTGGCGGTGGTGCCGGCCGGTCAGCGCGGGAGCGCCGTCCTCCGCGCGCGCGAGGCGGGCGTGCTCTGCGGGCTCGAGGCGGCGCGCGAGGCCTTCGCGCAGCTCTCGGGGGAGCTCGCCTTCGTCGCGCTCGCGGGCGAGGGGAGCTCCGTTCAGGCGGGCGACGCGCTCGCGGAGATCTCGGGCCCGCTCGCGCCGTTGCTCCAGGCGGAGCGCGTCGCGCTCAACTTCGTCCAGCGCCTCTCGGGGATCGCGACCCTGACCCGCCGGCTCGTCGAGCGGGCCGCCGCCGGGGGCCCGGCGCGCGTGGTCGACACCAGGAAGACGACGCCGGGGCTGCGCGCCCTGGAGCGCTACGCGGTGCGCGTCGGCGGCGCCTTCAACCACCGCAACACGCTCGAGGACGGCGTGCTCATCAAGGACAATCACCTGCGGGCGGGCGAGGCCCGCGGGGCGAGCATCGCCGAGCTGGTTCGCGAGGCGCGCGGGGCGGTGGCCCACACGCTGCGCGTGGAGGTCGAGGTCACCGACGAGGAGGGCGCGCGCTCCGCCGCCGCCGCCGGCGCCGACGTGATCCTCCTCGACAACATGAGCCCCCGGGAGATGCGCGAGATCGTCGAGCGCGCCGGAGACGGGCGCGTCCTGTTCGAGGCCTCCGGCGGCATCACGCTGGAGACGGTGGGTGCGGTGGCGGCGTCGGGGGTCGACCTGATCTCCTCGGGAGCCCTCACCCACTCCGCGCCCGCGCTCGACGTGGCGCTCGACGTCGCGCCGGGCCCGGGGACCGGCTCACCGTGAGCGGGGCGGGGAGCGACCGTGCACCAGATCGTGCTGATTAGCGGGCCGCCGCACCCCGGCCGGTCGGCGGTCGCCCGGGCGCTCTGCGAGCGTTTCGATCGCATGCTCCACGTCGACGTCGACGCGCTCAGGAGCTGGGTCCGGGCGGGGTACCGCGGCCCGTGGGCCCCGGACGAGCAGGCCCGCGAGCAGCGACTGCTCGCCGTCAGGAACGCCTCCGCCATCGCGCGCGAGTGCTCGGCGCTCCGCTATGCCTGCGTCATAGACGACACCGCCCTCGCCGCGGACCTTCAGGCCTACGGCGCGGCGCTCGCCGGGGCGGGGGCGCCCGTGCACGTCGTCACCCTCCTCGCGGCACGGGACGCGGCGCCCCGGCCCGCCTCAGGCCGGGATCCGGCGGAGGGCGGAGCCATCGAGAGCCTGGGCGAGAGCTTCGCCCGGGAGGCGGCGTCGGGGCTCCTTCCCGGCGTCGTGCTCGACACCTCGCGCGATCCGGGACCGCACTACACGGCCGATCGCGTGCAGGATGCCGTCGCCTCCGGGGAGGCGCTCGTGGCCTGGGAGTCGTCCGCACGCGAGTGATGCTCCCGGAGCTCGCCTGAGCCGGCCCCGCGCCTCATCGACCGCGGGGCCGCGGGTCGAGCGTCTGAAACCTCAGGCCTTCCCGTCCGGCCGGCGCACCGACCGCGCCGAGTCGAGCCAGAGCGTGACCGGCCCGGCGTTCTCGCTCTCCACGAGCATCCGCGCGCCGAATCTCCCCGTCGCCACCTCGATCCCCCCCTCGCGCAGGGAGCGCAGGACGGCCTCGTAGAGCGGCACCGCACGCTCGGGAGGCGCCGCCCGGACGAAGGAGGGCCGACGCCCCTTGCCGATGTCGGCGAGCAGCGTGAACTGCGAGATGACGAGCGCGGACGCCGGCTCGCCGGCTCGACGCCGGTCGGCGAGCGAGCGGTCGAGCCGGCCGTCGTCGCCCTCGAAGAGCCGGAGTTCGGCGAGCTTGCGCGCCACCCAGGCCGCGTCGCGCTCGGTGTCGTCGTCGGCGACCCCGAGGTAGACCAGGAGTCCGGGGCCGATCCGGCCCACCTCGTCGTCCGCGACGCGGACGGCCGCGGTGCGCACCCGCTGGACGACCGCGCGCACTAGCCGCGCCCTCCCGCGGGCCGGCGCGGAAGCACGAGCGGTGCAGAATCGGGCGGGTCGATCAGCTGGTCGACGAGCGGCGCCGCCGCTGGCCGCCGCTCCGGCGCCGGCGGGGCGGGCCATCCTGGCCCGATGCGCTCTCCGCGGCCTCCCGCGGCTTCGAGCCGCGAACGATGCCGGCGGTCGATGCGTCCGAGTCGCCGTGCTTCGTCTCGTCCTGCTTGGGCCAGTCGCCCTCCGGGGGATCGCCGCTGCGCCCCGAGGACTCCGGGTCCTTCTCGGGCTTGCGGTAGTTCTTGCGAGTGTCGGTGGTGTAGAAGCCCATGCCCCGGTAGCGGAAGAGCGGCGGGTTGAAGCCTCGTCTGGCCGTCCTGTCGCAGCGGGTGCACGGCTGCTCGAGCGACGACCCGAACGGGAGCTCCAGCTCGAAGCGGTGTCCCGCCTCGCAGGCGAAGTCGTAGCGTGGCACCTGGCCTCCTCCCCCGGGAGCGCTCGTTGACGGGGTGGGTCCGCCGCGGCGGGTGCGGCCCGTCATCGACGCCCATCGAAAGGTGGCCGTTCAGTCTACGGGGAGGTCCTGAACCGGACAACGAGCAGGCGCGCACCCCCTGTGGCCCGGCTGGCCGCTTCACGAGCGCGGCCCCTATACTGGCGGCGAAGCTGCGGGAGCGCGTCCGGCGCACCGCACCGTCGCTGGCGGACGGCCCCGGTGCCCGTCCGCCGACACCGAGCGCGGCGAACGGCACGAGGACTGGTGAGCGCCGCAGGTCGGCGCCGGGGCCCCGCGCGGCCCCGGCTGCGGGCGGCGCCGAAGGCGGAGGTAGCGTGGCCACGACGATGCGAGAGATGCTCGAGGCGGGCGTCCACTTCGGACATCAGACGCGCCGCTGGAACCCGCGCATGCGGCCGTTCATCTTCACCGAGCGAAACGGCATCCACATCCTCGATCTCTCCCAGACCGTCCGCCGCCTCGAGGATGCGCTGACGCAGGTCCGCGAGTCGGTCTCGGCCGGCGATTCCGTGCTCTTCGTCGGGACGAAGAAGCAGTCCCGCGAGATCGTGCGCCGCGAGGCCGAGCGCTGCGGCATGCCCTTCGTCAACACGCGGTGGCTGGGAGGGACGCTCACGAACTTCCAGACGATCGCCCGGCGCATCGAGCGCCTCAAGGAACTCGACGAGCGCGCGGAGACGGAGGCCGACCTGGCGCTGCCGAAGAAGCAGCGGCTCCGGCTCGAGAAGGAGCGCGCACGCATGGAGCGGGCCTTCGGAGGCCTGCGCCGGCTCGCACGGCCGCCCGGGATCGTCTTCGTCGTCGACCCGACGATGGAGGAGATCGCCGTCAAGGAGGCGAACCGGGTCAGGATCCCGGTCGTCGCGATGTGCGACACCAACGCCGATCCCGACATCGTCGACTTCCCGGTTCCCTCCAACGACGACGCGATCCGCGCGATCCAGCTGATCACGGGCCGGGTCGCCGACGCCGTGCTGGAGGGACGCGCCTACAGCGACGCGGAGGAGGAGCTCGCCGCGCAGCAGCGGGCGGCGGCTGCCGCGGGGTCCCGGGAGCAGCCGGGAGCCGCTCCGTCCGAGGCCGCACCACCGGCAGGCTAGCCCCAGACCGCGCGGCGGGGCGGGGTCCATCGGCGTGACGGGCGGGACGCCCGGCTGTGCGAGGAGCGGCGAGTGGTCACTGCGGAGGATGTGAAGAGGCTCCGTGCCGAGACCGGCGCGGGGGTGATGGACAGCAAGCGTGCCCTGGAGGAGTCCGGCGGGGACTTCGAGGCGGCTCGCCGCCTGCTGCGCGAGCGCGGGATCGCCGCCGCGACGAAGCGCGCCGACCGCGCGACGGGCCAGGGTCTCGTCGAGGCCTACATCCACGGCGACGGACGCATCGGCGCGCTGGTCGAGGTGAACTGCGAGACGGACTTCGTCGCCCGGACCGATACCTTCCGCCGCCTCGCGCGGGACGTCGCGATGCAGGTCGCGGCGATGAACCCGCGGGGCCTCACCGCGGAGGACGTCCCGGGCGACGTGGAGGGTGACCGCTCCGAGCACGCGCTCCTCGAGCAACCCTTCATCAAGGACGCCTCGCAGACCATCGGCGAGCTGCTCAGGGAGGCGATCGCGCAGACGGGCGAGAACATTCGCGTCGCGAACTTCGCCCGCTTCGAGCTCGGCGGCTAGCCGCGGGCCCATCCCGTCTCGCCCCCGCGATCGGCCCCTGCGGCCTCCCGTGGCGGCGGTCGCTGCGCTATCGTGGAGCCCTGGGCGCGAGCCCGGCCGCCCGGGCCGGGGCGTCGCGCCGGGGGGAGGGGCGATGTCGGAGGAGATCCTCGCCGACGCGGCCCAGCGCATGGGCAAGGCGGTGGACGCGTTCGTCAACTCGATCGCGACGATCCGCACGGGGCGCGCGAACACCTCGCTCGTGGAGCACCTCCCGGTCTCGCACTACGGTCAGACGCTCCCGCTCAACCAGCTCGCGACGCTCGCCGCGCCGGACGCACAGCTGATCACCGTGCAGCCGTGGGACCGCGGCGCCGTCGACTCGGTGGTGCGCGCGATCCAGCAGAGCGATCTGGGCATCAATCCCGCCTCGGACGGCGTCGTGATCAGGCTCCCGATACCCCCGCTCACGGAGGAGCGCCGGCGCGAACTCGTCAGGCAGCTCGGCGGGAAGCTCGAGGACTCGCGAGTCGCCGTCCGCAACGTGCGGCGCCACGCCGTCGACGGGCTGCGCAAGGAGCTGCGCTCGGGCGAGCTCTCCGAGGACGAGGAGCGCCGCGAGATCGAGAGACTCGAGCGCACCACGCAGGAGCACGTCGAGATGCTGCGCGAGCTCGCGGCGGAGAAGGAGCGCGAGCTCCTGGAGGTATGAGAGCCGGCCCGGCTCGCGGCCGGCGCGCGGGGGCCGCTCGGGGCGGTCGGCCGGGAAGCGGAGGACGGGCGTGGTAGCAGGGCGGGTCCCGCACGCCGAAGAGGTGCTGCCGCTGCCGGCGCTGTCGAGCGTGCCGCGCCACGTCGCGATCATCATGGACGGCAACGGTCGCTGGGCGACGGCGCGCGGACTCTCGCGGGTGGAGGGGCACCGGGCCGGCGCCCTCGCGATCCGAACCGTCGCCGAGCGGCTCTCGCAGCACGGCGTCCCGGTCCTCACCCTCTTCGCCTTCTCGACGGAGAACTGGGGCCGGCCGCGCGCCGAGGTCAGGGCGATCCTGGGGCTCGCCTCCGACTTCATCGACACGCGGCTGGCCGAGCTCGACGAGGCCGACGTGCGCCTGGCGCACATCGGCGATATCGGGCGGCTCCCCCGGGCGCTGCGGGCCAAGGTGAGGCACGCCGTCGAGCGCACGGCCGCCAACACCGGGCTCGTCCTCAACGTCGCCTTCAGCTACGGCGGCCGCGCCGACATCGTCGACGCCGTGCGCCGGCTCGTCGACGACGGCGTGCGCGCAGAGGACATCACCGAGGAGGCCATAGCGGAACGCATCGCGACCGCCCATCTCCCGGAGCCCGATCTGCTCATCCGCACGGGCGGCGAGCGGCGCATCTCGAACTTCCTGGTCTGGCAGGCCGCCTACGCCGAGTACTACTTCACCCCGACGCTCTGGCCCGATTTCGACGCGCGCGCGGTCGACGCCGCGCTCCTGGAGTACGGCCGGCGCCGGCGTCGCTTCGGCCTCGTCCCGGAGGGCGCGTGCGCCCCGGACGGGCTGACCGCGTCCGCCGGCGCGTAGGCGGCCCGGCGCGGGATCGAGGCCCGGTGGAGCGCGGCCGAGGGGCATCGCCGCCCGGGGCCTCCGGCGGTCCGCCGGAGGGGCGCGGGAGCGCCCTGCCGGCGCGGCTCGGGGTGGCGCTGGTCGGGCTCCCCGCCGTCGCTCTGCTGCTGGCGCTTCCGGCCCCCCTCTTCATGGTCGCCCTCGCGCTGCTCGCCGCCGTCGGCGCCGGTGAACTCCTGCGGGCCTCAGGCGGCGGCGCGGGGGCCGTAGCGTCCGCCGGCGCCGCCGCCTCCGCCCTCGTCGCGGCGCTCTCCGCCCTGGATCGGGAGGCGAGCGCGGCCGCGCTCGCGGTCGCCGCGCTCGGCCTGCTGGCGGCGCTCTCC
>VYDC01000258.1:9699-12551 GCA_009843585.1 Chloroflexota bacterium
CTCCCGGGCCGACGGTCGGCGGGCGTCTTTGCTCTGGTGGGCGGCGGGCCTGCTCTACGTGGGCGTCGGCCTGGCGCACGCAGCGCTGATTCGGATGGAGCCCGAGGGGCAGCGCTGGCTGCTGGTGCTGCTCGCCGGGGTGTTCGCCACCGACACCGGGGCCTACGCCGTCGGCCGTCCGCTCGGGCGGCGCCTGCTCGCGCCGCGGCTCTCCCCCGGCAAGACCTGGGAGGGGACGGCCGGCGGGCTGGTCTGCGGCGCCCTGGCGGTGCTCGCCGCCGCCGCGGCGCTCGACCTTCCGGCGGCCGGCGGAGAGGCCGCCGGGCGGGCTCAGCTCGCTCAGGCGGCGCTCGCCATCCCGGCCGCCGCGCTCGCGGGCGACCTCCTCGCCTCCGCCATCAAGCGGCGCCTCGGGCGGAAGGACTTCTCCCGGCTGCTGCCGGGCCACGGCGGCCTCCTGGACCGGATGGACTCGCTCCTGCTCGCGGCGCCGACCCTATACTTGCTCGTGGCATGGTCGATGTGACCGGTCTCGCCATTCTCGGCTCGACGGGGTCGATCGGGCGCCAGGCCCTCGACGTGGTCCGTGCGCTCCCCGACGAGCTCCGCGTCTCCGCGCTCGCCTGCGGCAGCAACGTGGACGAGCTTCAGGCGCAGCTCGTCGAGCACCGCCCGGCCGCCGTCTGGGCCGACGCCCCCCCTCCGGGGTGGTCGCCGCCTCAGCACGCCCCAGCGGAGCTCGCGCCGCTCGAGGAGCTGGCGGTGCGCGACGACGTCGACGTCGTTCTGGTCGCGACCACCGGACTCGCCGGGCTCGCGCCGACTCTCGCCGCGCTCCGGGCCGGCAAGAAGGTTGCCATCGCCAACAAGGAGGTGCTCGTCGTGGCCGGGGCGGAGGTGCGGCGAGCGCTCGCGGAGGGGGCGCCGGCCGGGGCGGAGCTCCGCCCGGTGGATTCCGAGCACTCGGCGATCTGGCAGTGTCTCTGGGGGGAGCGGCCGGAGGCCGTCGCGCAGCTGACGCTCACGGCCTCGGGCGGCGCCTTCCGCGACCTCGACGCGGACGACCTCGCGCGGGTGACGCCCGAGCAGGCTCTCGCGCATCCGACCTGGTCGATGGGTCGCAAGGTGACCGTCGACAGCGCCACGCTCTTCAACAAGGGTCTGGAGGCGATCGAGGCCCGCTGGCTCTTCGACGTCCCGCTCTCGCGCATCGAGATCGTGCAGCACCGCGAGAGCGTCGTGCACTCGCTCGTGCGCTTCGTCGACGGCTCCGTGAAGGCGCAGCTCGGCGAGCCGGACATGCGGCTGCCGATCCAGTGCGCCCTGACCTACCCGGAGCGCCGGCCGGCGAGGCACGTCGCCCCGCTCGATCTCGCGAGCACCGGCCGCCTCCACTTCGAGCCCGTCGACCACGAGCGCTTCCCCGCGCTCGCGCTCGCGCTCGAGGCCGGGCGGCGGGAGGACGGATCGGCGGCGGCGCTCTCCGGCGCCGACGAGGCGGCGGTGGCCCATTTCCTCGCCGGTCGCCTGGGCTTCACGGAGATCGCGACGCTGCTCGGCTCCGCGCTCGACGCTCACGAGCCCGTCGATGAGGAGGACATCGACGCCGTGCTCGCAGCCGAGGCGTGGGGCCGGGGCTTCGTCGACCGCGCCGTGGCGCGCCCGGGTCCCGCCGCCGAGGGGCGGGGAGGCCTGAGCGAGGGGCCCGGCGCGTGAGCCGCCTCCTCCGCTACGCCCCGCTCGCCCTGCTGGTGGCGGCCGGCGCCGCCGTCGTCCTCCCGCGCGCGGGCGGAGCCGTGAACTCGGCGCTGCTCTTCCTGCTCATGATCACCGCCCTCGTGCTCGTGCACGAGGCCGCGCACTTCGTCACGGCGAGACTCTTCGGCGTCCGCGTCCTCGAGTTCGGCGTCGGATTCCCGCCGCGCATCGGCGCGCTGCGGTGGGGCGAGACCGTCTACTCGCTGAACTGGCTCCCCCTCGGCGGATTCGTCCGCCTCCTGGGCGAGGAGGATCCGGAGGATCCCCGCTCGCTCTCGGCGCAGGCCCGCTGGAAGCGCTTCATCGTCCTCGTCTCCGGCGCGGTCGCGAACCTGCTGCTGCCGGTGCTGCTCTTCGCCGTGGCCTACATGGTGCCGCACGAGGAGTCGGCGGCGCGGGCGGTGATCGCCGAGGTCGTGCCGGGCGCTCCGGCCGAGGCGGCCGGCCTCCGGACGGGGGACGTGATCTACGAGGTCGGCGGCCGCAACGCCAAGAACGTGGCGGAGACCGGTCGGCTGGTGCGGCTCCACCAGGGACGCGAGACCGAGTTCCTGGTCAAGCGCGGCGAGGAGGGCTTCGTCACCATCGTGGTGGAGCCGCGCTGGGCCCCGCCGGCCGGCCAGGGCCCGACCGGCATCAGGATCGCGGCCCAGTACCCGTTCACCGACGTCATCGCCCTCCCGCCGTGGGAGGCGGCGGGGTCGGGGCTCCGGGCCACGGTGGACTCCATGATCCTCTTCCGGAACGAGGTGATCGGGTGGGTCAAGGGATCGGGCGGACCCGCGCTCGCGGGGCCGGTCGGCATCGCGCAGACGACGGGCGAAGTGGCGCGCGAGGGAGGGATCTCGCCCCTCTTCTCGCTGGCCGCGGTGCTCTCGATCAACCTCGGCGTGCTCAACCTGCTGCCGCTCCCGATGCTCGACGGCGGCCGGCTCTCCTTCCTCCTCCTCGAGATCGTGCGCCGGGGACGGCGCGTCGCGCCGGAGCGCGAGGCGCTCGTCCACCTGGCCGGCTTCGTCGTCTTCATCGGTCTCGCGGTGGTGATCACCTTCGCCGACATCGCGCGCATCGCGAACGGCGAGTCGCTCTTCCGG
>VYDC01000176.1:0-5411 GCA_009843585.1 Chloroflexota bacterium
TCCCGGCTCCCCGTGCCCGTCCCGGCCCGCCGCCCGTCATTCTGCGGTCGCGGGGCGCGCGGCGCGAGCGGGCGCGCATGGCGTCCGCCGGGCGCGATCCCGTATCGTGTGCCGCCCGACGGGGCCACCCCGCTTCGCGACGGCCGACGCGCGCACGGGACGCGCCTGGCGGCGTTCTCGCGGGCGCCGCGTGAGGAGTCCGATGCCCTACGCCACCGCCTCCGACGGCGTCCGCCTCTACTACGAGGAGACGGGCTCCGGGATCCCCGTCGTCTTCGTGCACGAGTTCGCCGGGGATCACCGCAGCTGGGAGCCGCAGGTGCGCCACTTCGGGCGCCGCTACCGCGCGGTCGCCTATGCGGCGCGGGGATACCCGCCGTCGGACGTCCCGGAGGCGCGATCCAGCTACTCCCAGGAGCGGGCCGTCGACGACGTCCGGGACCTGCTCGACGCCATCGGCGCCGAGCGCGCGCACATCGTCGGGCTCTCCATGGGCGGGTACGCGACGCTCATCTTCGGGCTCACCTACCCCGGGCGCGCTCGCTCGCTCACCGTCGCCGGCGCCGGCTACGGGAGCACGGCCGACCGCTCCGACTTCGAACGCGACGTCGAGCGGGTCGCGGAGCGGCTGCTCGCCGAGGGGATCGAGGCCTTCGGCGAGGTCTACACCAGGGGGCCGACGCGCGTGCAGTTCCGCGACAAGGACCCGCGCGGATGGGACGAGTTCCGGGCGCAGTTCCGCGGGGGGTCGACCATCGGCCACGCGAACACGATGCTCGGCGTGCAGCGCGAGCGTCCCTCCATCCTCGCGCTGGAGGAGCGGCTGCGCGGTCTCTCCGTCCCCACGCTGATCGTGACCGGCGACGAGGACGAGCCGTGCCTGGAGCCCGGTCTCTTCATGAAGCGGACCATCCGCTCCTCCGCGCTGGTCGTGATCCCGCGGTCCGGCCACACCGTGAACCTCGAGGAGCCGGCGGCCTTCAACCGCGCGGTCGGGGAGTTCCTCGCCGCCGTCGACGCCGGCAGCTGGCGGGAGCGCAACCCGGAGAGCCTCTCGGAGTCCCAGCTGCTCCCCCCCGGCGAGCGCGAGCGTGGCTGACCGGGAGCTCCCGGGCGGCGCGCTGGCGGGGCTGCGCGTCGTCGAGGTCGGGGAGTGGGTCTCTGCCCCGTTCGCCGCGAAGCTCTTCGCCGACTTCGGCGCCGACGTGATCAAGGTCGAGCGCCCCGGCGGGGGCGACCCCGCCCGGACCGACGGCCCCTTCCCCGGCGGGGGACCCGACCCCGAGCGCTCGGGGCTCTTCCTCTACCACAACACGAACAAGCGCGGCATCCAGCTCGACCTCGAAGGCGAGGGCGGCCGCTCGGAGCTGGAGCGGCTGCTCGACGACGCCGACCTCGTGATCACGAACCTCGCTCCGCCACAGCTCGCCCGGGCCGGCCTCGAGCCGGGGGCACTCCGGGAGCGGCACCCCGGGCTGATCGTCACGACCATCACGCCGTTCGGGCTCGACGGCCCCTACGCCGACTACCTCGGCGACGAGCTCGTCACCTACGCGATGGGCGGGCTCGCCTACGCCTCGCCCGGCGTCCCCGACGTCGTGGACGACCCCGAGGCGGAGCCGCCGCTCCACCCGCACACCTACGTCGCCGACACCATCGGCGGGCTCGTCGCCGCGGTCGCCAGCATGGTCGCCGTCTTCGGGCGGGGCGGCTCGGGCGCCGGCTCCCACGTCGACGTGAGCCAGCAGGCCGCGATCACCGCGATGGAGCAGCGCGACCTCACGGCCTGGTCGTACGGCGAGATGGTGATCGGCCGGATGCCGACGAGCATCGCTCGGATGCCGAACTACTACCTCCCGTGCCGGGACGGCTACGTCGCGCTGGCCGCGCCCTGGGATCACCAGTGGGCGCGCCTCGTCACGATGATGGGGAGCCCGGAGTGGGCCCTCTCGGAGCTCTTCTGCGACGACGCCGGGCGGACGGCGTACTGGGACGCGCTCAAGCTCCTGCTCACCGAGTGGACGATGCAGCACGACGGCTCCGAGATCGTCCGCATGGCCGACGAGGCCGGGCTGCCGTTCTTCGCCTACTACTCCATCGCCGAGATGGCGGAGTCGGAGCACGTCCGCGCGCGGGGGAGCCTGGTCGAGCAGTCGGCGGGCGGAGACAGCTTCCGCATGCCGGGCGCGCCGCTGCAGATGCACGGCACGCCGTGGACGATCCGGCGCCCGGCGCCCCGCCTCGGCGAGCACGGCCGCGAGGTGCGGGCGGAGCTGGAGAGCCGCGCGGAGCCGTCCCGCGGGCGCGAGCGCCGGGCAGGGGCGGCGCCGGGCCCGCTCCCGCTCGCCGGCGTGCGCGTGCTCGACTTCGGGCAGGTGATCGCCATGCCCTTCGGGAGCCAGTGGCTCGCCTGGCTCGGGGCCGAGGTGCTCTTGGTCGAGTCGGCGAAGCACATGACGGCGCGCGTCACGCCGCCCTACGTCGGGGGCGTCGCGCACCACGACAACTCGGGACACTTCAACCTGCTCAACGGCTCGAAGCGGAGCGTGCGCATCGACATGGCGACGCCCGAGGGCCTCGCCCTCGTGAAGCGCCTCGTCCCGCTGTGCGACGTGATGATCGACAACTTCAAGACCGGCGTGCTCGAGAAGCTGGGCCTCGGCCCGGACGTCGTGCGCGCGCTCCACCCCGAGATCGTGCAGCTCTCCTTCGGCGCGTTCGGGCGCAGCGGCCCGATGCGCACGCAGGGCGGGCTCCACTCGGCCGTGAACCTCTTCTCCGGCGTCGCGGAGGTGACGGGGTATCCGGGCGGGATGCCGCGCATCCTCGGCGGCGTGCTGCCCGATCCCATAGCCGGCTCCTACGCGGTTTTCGGGGCGCTCGCCGCGCTCCGGCACCGCGGACGCGGCGGGGGAGGGCAGTACATCGACGGCGCGATGTTCGAGGGCATGATCTCGCTCATCCCCCAGGCGGTGATCGACGTCACGATGAACGACCGCACGCTCGAGCGCATCGGGAACCGCGATCACCGCAAGGTGCCGCACGGCCTCTACCGCGCCGGCGGCGACGACGAGTGGGTGGCGATATCCGTCGACCCCGGGGTCTCCGACTCCCGCGGCCCGGATGCGCAGTGGCGCGCGCTCTGCGGGGTGATCGGCCTGGACGAGGACGACCCGCTCTTCTCCACCGCGCGGGCGCGCCGCGCCAACGAGGACGCGCTCGACGCGCGCATCACCGCGTGGACCAGGCGGCGCGATCCGGCCCGGACGGCCGAGCTGCTGCAGGCGGCGGGCGTGCCCTCGGGACCGGTGCTGCGCCCCGACCAGCTGCACGAGGACCCGCAGCTGCGCGCGCGGGGCTTCCTGGTGGAGACCGAGCACCCCACGGGCGGGCGCCGGCGCCACCCCGGGATCCCGTGGCGCGCCTCTCACCTCGAGCCGGCGTACCGGGCGGCCCCCCTGCTCGGCGAGCACACCCGCGAGGTGCTGACGGGCCTGCTCGGCCTCTCGGGCGAGGAGTACGACGAGCTCGACGCGGCGGGCGTCCTCCACTAGCGCCGGGCGGCGCCCGGGAGCTCCCCGGGCTCGCTCTCGAGGAGCTCCCTGCCGAGCGCCCCCCAACTCGTCGCGGAGGCGCCGGAGGGGCGGCGCGGGCTCGGCCTCGCTCATCCCGGCGCGGTCGGGATCCGTGACGGAGCGGTGCAGCGTGCGGCCCGCAGCGACCGCCCGGGGACGGCCGCGCGCCGGGTGCCGCGGCGCTGCGGTAGAGTCGCTCCCGCCCGGGGACCGCCCCCGCGGGGACGCGGCCGCAGCCGGAGGGACGAGGGATGGACTTCGTGCTCGACGCCGGGCAGAAGGAGTTCCGCGCCGAGCTCCGCCGCTTCCTCTCCTCCGAGCTGACCGACGAGGTGCGCGACCGCCACCGCGATCTCAGCGAGTGGGACGGGTGGGAGGCGGGCTTCGCGGAGGAGTTCCGCAGGCGCCTCGGGGCCCGCGGCTTCATCGGCGCCACCTGGCCCGCCGAGTACGGCGGCGGCGGCCGCGACGCCCGGGAGCGCGTCATCTTCGCGGAGGAGATGGAGTACTACGGCGCGCCCGCCTTCGACCGCTCCGTCACCTACGTCCCCGATGCCATCCTCCAGTTCGGGAGCGAGGCGCAGAAGAGCGAGTTCCTCCCCCGCCTGGCGCGGGGCGAGTGCACGTTCTTCCTCGGCTACAGCGAGCCCGACGCCGGGTCCGACCTGGCGAGCCTTCAGACGCGCGCCGAGGCGCGCGGCGACACCTTCGTCCTGACGGGCCAGAAGGCCTACTCCTCCGGCGCCGACCGCGCCGACTACGGCTGGGTCGCGGCCCGCACCGACCCGGAGGCGCCGAAGCACCGCGGCATCTCGCTCTTCATCGTCGACATGGCGAGCCCGGGCATCCGGATCGCCGGCCACGAGACGACGGCGGGGTGGGAGCATCACTCCGTCGCCTTCGACGCGGTCGAGGTCCCGCGCGACGCGCTGGTGGGGGATCTCAACGGGGGCTGGCGCGTGATCATGGGCGCCATCGACACCGAGCGCGCCGCGCTCTCCGCGCCCGGCCTCGTCCGCGCGCAGCTCGACCGGCTCGTCGAGCACTGCCGGGAGACGCCCGCAGAGGAGGGCGCGCTCCTCGACGACCCCGCCGTGGCGGATCGCCTGGCGCGGCTCGCGATCGAGTCCGACGCCGCGCAGCTCACCTCCTACTGGGTCGCCTCGCTCATCGCGCGCGGCGAGAGGCCGCAGCACGAGACCTCGCTCGCCCTCCTCGTCAAGCGTGAGACGGCGCGCGAGCTCGACGTGGCGACGCTGGAGCTGCTGGGGGCGCCCGGCAGCCTCCACCCGGATGCGCCGGGAGCGCCGCTGGGAGGAGCCGTGCTGCGCGAGTACCTCGACCACCTCTACTTCCACTTCGCCGCGGGAGGATTCGACATCACCCGCAACGTGATCGCGACCAGGGGCCTGGGGCTGCCGCGGGGGTAGGCGCGGCCGGCGGGGAGACGGCTCGATGGATCTGGTGGCGACCGAGGAGCAGCGGCTGCTGCGCGACGCGGCGCTCCTCTACGCGAGCGAGCGGATGGGGCACGAGCGGGCGCGGGCGCTCGAGGAGCGCGCGGCCGCCGGCGAGCAGATGCACGACGCGGAGCTCGCCTCCGAGCTGGGATCGCTCGGCTGGTTGGGCGGCGCGCTCCCCGTCGCGCACGGGGGCGAGGGCCTCGGCCTGCTCGAGCTGGCGCTGCTGGTGGAGGCCCTGGGCACGGCGCCGCTTGCGACCACGATCTTCGGGAGCGTCGTCGAGGCGGGGCTGCTGCTGGCCGGCGCGGGAAGCGAGGAGCAGCGCGCGCGGTGGCTGCCTGCGATCGCGACGGGTCAGGCCGTGCTCGCGGTG
>VYDC01000176.1:5421-9956 GCA_009843585.1 Chloroflexota bacterium
CGGCGGCTACCGGCTGGAGGGCGCGAAGGCGCTGGTCCGCGACGCCGCCTCGGCCGACGCGCTCATCGTCGCGGCGAGCGTCGAGCCCGGCGCCCCGGCGCCCGGCGTGACCCTCCTGCTGGTCGAGCGCGGCGCGCCGGGGCTCGAGATCGAGCCCCAGCCCCCGGCCGCCGGAGAGCCGCTCTTCTCGCTGCGCCTCGACGGAGTCGAGGTCCCGGAGGAGGCCGTGGTCGGGGAGCCGGGCGAGGGGTGGCCGCACCTCGAGCGCCTGCTGGCGCGGGGCGCCGCGCTGAAGGCGGCGGAGCTCGTGGGCATCGGGCAGGCGGCGCTCGACCTCACGCTCTCCTACGCCAAGGAGAGAACGCAGTTCGGGCGTCCGATCGGCTCCTTCCAGGCCGTGCACCGCCACTGCGCCGACATCTACCGGGAGGTCGTGGAGTCCAGGCTCCTCGCCTACCGCGCCGCCTGGTCGCTCGACCGCTCCGGGGGCGACCCATCGGCCGGGGACGCGGGCCGCGCCGTCGCAGCCGCGAAGGCGAAGGCGAGCGAGGCGATGCCGTGGGCGACGCGCCTCGCGCACCAGGTGCACGGAGGCGTCGGCTTCTACCGCGACTACCCGCTGGAGATCTTCACCCGGCGCGCCGTCTCGGCGGCGGCGGCCTACGGCGATGCGCGCTACCATCGGCGGCGGCTCGCCGCGGCGCTCTAGCGGCCCCGGCTGGGGAGACCATGGACTACGAGTACCTGCGGGTCGAGCAGACCGACGACGGCGTCGTCACCGTCTGGATCGACGATCCCGACAACAACAACGCCGTCAACTTCGTCATGAACCGCGAGCTCGCCGACGAGATCGAGCGCATCGACGGCGACGACTCGGCCCGGGTCCTGGTCCTGACCGGGACCGGCCGCATCTTCTGCTCGGGGGGCAACATCGGCCAGATGACGGCGCAGGGCCGGTCGCTCGAGCCCGACGAGAAGACGCTCCCGGAGCGGCTCTATCCCGCCCGGTCGGACATCCGGCGGGTCACGGTCGCCCTGCGGCGCATGTCGAAGCCCGCGATCGCCGCCGTGAACGGGCCGGCCGTCGGCTCCGGCGTCGGCCTCGCCGCCGGCTGCGACGTGCGGCTCGCGGCCAGGGAGGCGCGCTTAGGCTGGGTATTCACGCGGCGCGGCATCCTGCCCGACGACGGGTGCCTCAAGCTCGTGCTCGACGGCCTGGGCTACGCCCGCACCTTCGAGTGGGGAGTGCGCGGCGGCCGGCTGGAGGCGGAGGAGGCGCTCAGCTGGGGCTTCGTCTCGGAGGTCGTCGAGCGCGACGAGCTGCTGCCGCGAGCGCACGCCCTCGCGCGCGAGATCGTCGACTCCGTCCCGCCGCTCACGGCCCGCCTCTTCAAGCTCGCGCTGGTCGATGCGCTCGACCGTCCGCTGGAGGAGGCGATCCGCTTCACCGAGCGGGCGCAGCAGCTCGCCCGCGAGAGCGAGGACCACACCGAGGCGCTGCGCGCGTACGCGGAGCGCCGGCCCCCCACCTGGACCGGGCGCTGACGTGCCCGCGACCCCGGCGGTGAAGCGGGCCATCGAGCCTGAGAGCTTCCCCTGGATGGACGCCTCGCGCTACGCCTTCTGCCTCGCCATGGAGGCGGGCGGCGCCGCCTGGCTCTCCGGCCACACCGCGGCGCGCTACGAGCCGGAGCGCAACGTCGTCACCGCCGGCGGCGATCTCGAGGCGCAGGCCCGCATCGTCTACGAGAAGGCGCGCGTGATCCTGGAGGCCGGCGGCCTCGGATTCTCGGACGTGGCGCACAGCATCGAGTACCTCGCGCCCGCCGCGCTCGGGCCGGACGACGCGGCCTTGCTGGCGCGCCTCCGGGAGGAGTACCTCGGAGCCAACCGCCCCGCGCTCTCCACCGTCGCGGTCAACTCCCTGCTGCGCCCCGAGGCGCTCGTGGAGATCGAGCTGGTCGCGCGGCGCGGCGCGAACGAGAGCGTCGAGGCCGCAGGCGCGGTCGCGCGCCGCATCGGCGACCTCCTCGTGATACCCGCGCTCGACGCGCCGGGCCCCGATCTCGATGCGCAGGCGGGGGCGATCTACGGCCGCGCCGGCGAGATCCTCGCCTCAGCCGGCCTCGGCTGGGAGCACGTCGTCAAGACCACCGACTTCGTCGACCTCTCCGCGCTGCGCGACTACCGCGTCACCGCCGACGTCCGCCGCGAGCGCTTCGGCGGCAGCGACGCCTCCGAGTTCCCCGCCTCGACCGGCATCATCATGGAGCGCCTCGCCACGCCGGGCGCCCTGCTGCAGGTCGAGTTCATCGCGTCGACGCAGCCGCGGCGCGGCGTCGCGGCGCCGTGGCCGCATCACCCGCGCCTCACCTACGCGCCGGCGGTGAGGGCCGGACCCCTCCTCTTCATCTCGGGGATGGCGGCCTTCAACCCCGAGACCGGCGCGACCGAGCACGCGGGCGACGTGATCGCGCAGTCCCGTTATGTCTATGAAAACATGGCCCGCCTCATGGAGGCGGCCGGCGGATCGCTCGAGAACGTCGTCAAGACCGTCGAGTACGTCGCCCCGGACGCCCGCGAGCGCTACCCCCGCACCGGCCGCGTGCGCACCGATCTCTTCGACCGCCCCTATCCCGCCTCCACCGGCGTCATCTGCGAGCGGCTGATCCGCTCCGACCTCCTGCTCGAGGTCGACGCCGTCGCGGTGCTGCCGTGAGCGGCGCGGCGCCCGAGGGCTCCCTCCTCACCGATGAGCTTCTGAGCTGGGTGGGGCGCGAGGCCTCCTACGAGGCGCCCGAGGAGCTCGGGCGCGCCGCCATCCGCTACTACGCGCTCGCGCTCTCCGACGACAACCCGCTCTACCGCGACGAGAGCCATGCGCGCGGCACCCGGTTCGGCGGCGTGATCGCGCCGCCCACGCTCGTGGTCGAGACCAACCAGTACGCCGATCTCCCGCTGCGCCCGGAGGACGGCTACAACGGACACGTGTGGGAGGGCCTGCCCCTCCCGGTGCCGTGCACGCTGGTGCGCGGCGGCAACGAGTACGAGCTCCTGCGCCCGGTGCGGCCCGACGACCGCCTCCTCGTGCGCTGGCGCATCGAGGAGATCACGGAGCGGCGGGGCCGGGCCGGGCCCATGCTCGTCCTGACGGCGCTCGCCGAGTACCGCAACCAGCGCGGCGAGCTGCTCGCCACCAACCGCGACACGACGATCTTCCTCCCCACCGGGGACCGGGACGCGTGATGCGCTTCGACGAGATAGAGAGCGGGCAGGAGCTCCCCCCTCTGCGCGTCGCCCTCACCCACGAGCTGCTCGCCGCCTACGCGGGCGCGACCTGGGACTTCCACCGCTACCACTACGACGCCGACTTCGCCCGCGAGGTCGCCGGCGCGCGCGACGCGTTCGTGGACGGGCAGATGCTGGGCGCGCTGCTCGCCCGGCAGCTCATGGCGTGGTCGGCGCCCGAGGGGTGGGTGCGGCGCCTCGCGCTCCGCTACCGTTCGATGTCGTTCCCCGGCGAGACGCTCGTCTTAAGCGGCCGCGTGACGGGGACGCGCGTCGAGGCAGGGAGCGGGCTCGTGGAGTGCGAGCTCGCCGTGGCGACGCTGGACGGGCGCGACGTCGCCGCGCCGGCCGCGGCCACCGTCGAGCTGCCGGCCGGCACGTAGCAGCGGAGGAGGCACGGCATGACGGACGGGGCGGAGGCGGCCGGGCCGGCCGTCCTCTTCGAGACCGACGGGCACATCGCGCGCATCACGCTCAACCGCCCGCACGCGATGAACGCCCTCGACACCGCGGCGCGGGAGCTCCTCCTCGAGGCGATGGCGCGCGTCCACGAGGATCCCGGGATCCGCGTCGGCATCCTGAGCGGCGCCGGCGGCCGCGCCTTCAGCGCGGGCGCGGACCTCAAGGAGTGGGCGCAACCGGACTCGCCCGGCTTCTCCGGGGGATCCGCCGGGGACGCCCTCTCCAAGGAGCCGGGCGACGAGTTCTTCACGATCCGCGTCGCGAAGCCCCTGATCGCCGCCATCGACGGCTACTGCCTCGCCGGGGGGCTCGAGCTCGCGCTCTCCTGCGATCTGCGCATCGCGACGCCCTCATCCTCCTTCGGCCTGCCGGAGGTGCAGCGCGGGTTCCCGCCGGGCGGGGGCGGCGTGCAGCGGCTCGTGCGCGCGGTCGCGCTCGCGCCGGCGATGGAGATGCTCCTCACCGGCGAGCGCATCGACGCGGAGACCGCGCTGCGCTGGGGCCTCGTCTCGCGGGTCGTCCCGAGCGAGCAGCTCCACGACGCGGCGACGGGCCTCGCGGAGCGCATCGCGGCGAACGCGCCGCTCGCGACGCGGGTCGTGAAGGAGCTCGCGCTCGCGAGTCCCGACCAGTCGCTCGGCCAGGCGCTACAGTTCGGGAGCGTGCTGCGCTGGATCGTGGGCCAGACGCCGGAGGCGCAGGAGGGGCCGCGCGCCATAGCGCGCCGCGCCCGCGAGCGCCCCAGCCCGGGCCCGCGGGGCGCGCCCCCCCCCCCCGGGGCCCCC
>VYDC01000176.1:9966-12270 GCA_009843585.1 Chloroflexota bacterium
GGTCCGGGGCGCCCGCGGGCGGGGCGACGGCTCGCGCCCTCGCGGGGGGGGGCGGCGCTCGCCCCCCGCCCGGGTGACGCCGCGATGTGCGGCGAGTGAAGGGAGCGTGGAGGCGTGGACAGCATCGACCTCGGGAGCCTGAACTACGTAGCGATCGTCGTCGGCGTGGTGATCAACCAGCTGACGGGGATGGCGTGGTACACCGTCTTCAGCCGGTACTGGATGGCCGAGACCGGAATGACGCAGGAGGACATGGAGGCGATGAGGGGGACGCCGCGCCAGTGGTATCCCTACGTGATCGCCGTCTCCGCCGGCGTCGTCTTCGTCGTGGCGCTGGCCGTCCTGATCCAGGGACTCGGCGCGGAGGGCGCCGCCGAGGGCCTCGCCGTCGGGCTCCTCGCCGCCGTCGCCTTCATCATGACGACGAACGCGATGAACTACGCCTTCGAGGGGAAGAGCCTCCTCCTCTACGGCATCAACAACGGCTACCACCTGCTGGCCTTCGCCGTCATCGGCGCGGTGCTCGGCGCCTGGCAGTAGCGGCGCCCGGGGGCCCGTCGGGCGACCGCGGGACCAGGACGGGGCGGGGGGCGGCCGGGCTGCGCGCGGCCCGAGGTCGGGTGCGGTCCGGGGACTAGTCGTCCTCCCGGACCCCGCCGCCGGCCCGGGTCGGCGGCGAGAAGCGCTGCTCCAGGACGCGCTCGCGGAAGTCGAAGATCGCCCCGAGGCGCGGCGCGACGCCTCGCGCGTTCACCAGCGCCCCGAGCGGCCCGCCCGGGAGCGAGTAGTGCACGAGATCCCGCACCTCGACGCCGCCCGGCACCTCGCGGAAGTGGTGCTGGTGGTGCCAGAAGCGGTAGGGACCGAAGCGCTGCTCGTCGACGAAGAGCCGGGGAGCCGACACCTGCGTGATCTCCGTGACCCAGTGGGTGCGCCAGCCGGGGAACGGCTCGACCCGGTACTCGATCAGGAGCCCGGCGTGGACCCGGGCGGGGATATCAGAGACCACCTCGAAGTGCATGTCGGGCGGCGTGATCACGCTGAGGTTGCGCGGATCGGAGAAGAACGACCAGGCCTCCTCGATCGTCGTCGGCAGCACCTGCCGCCGGTCGATCCGATGCAGCCGCATCCCCGCAACCCCTCCCCGCGTCCGACTCTCCCAGTATGGCGCGGCGGCGGCCCCCGGCGCGAGGGGGGCTAGGAGAGGACCGCGTCGAGCGAGAGCGGCCCCGCGCCGCCGAGAGCGACCGCCACCGCCGCAGCCAGCAGGATCACGTCCAGCTCGTAGCCCTGGACCGAGCCCCCCTGGAACGGGTGCCCGAGCTTGAACTTCGAGACGTAGACCGCCACCACCATCGTGGCGGCGAGCGGGATCGCCGCCCAGTGGGCGGCGAGGCCCGCAACCAGCAACGCGCCGCCTGAGAGCTCGACCGTCGCGACGAGCCGCGCCTGCGCCTGGGGGAACGGTATGCCGAGCTCCGAGAACCACTCGCCCGTCCCGCCGATCCCCCGCCGCCACTTCCCGAGCCCGGCGTCGATGAAGATGACGCCCAGTGCGATGCGGAGCGGCACGAGCGCCCACTCCCGGAGCTCCGCGTCCCAGGGATCGGCGAGGATCTCCACGGGGTCCCCCTCCCGGCGCGCGGCCGAGGCGCGCCCGATCTCAGCGCGGGCGGTGCGGCAGCTCCACGACGGCCGTCCCCTGCAGCGGCCGCTCGCCGCGCTCGTTCTCGAGGTAGACGTCGAGGGTGACCCGGCCGACCCCGGACTCATCCGACGCGTCGGTCACGAGCGCCATCAGCCTGAGGCGATCGCCGTGGAGCACGGGGCGCCGGAAGTTCGCGTCGAGCGTCCGCAGCCGCCCCGCGGGCCCCGCCCAGTCGGTGACCAGCCTGGTGATGATCGAGAGGCTCATCACGCCCGGCACGATGGGCCGCTCGAGCCCGAGCGCCTGCGCGCCCGCGGCGTCGGAGAAGCGCCCGTCCTCCTCGTTGAGCTCCGCGTTGCCGCGCGAGACCGAGAGGTAGGTCGCGACGAGCTCCGGCCGCGCCAGGTACGACTCCTCGAACTCGTCCCCGAGCTCGGCGTCGTCGAAGTAGCGCTGCTCCGGGAGGCCGGGGCTCACGGCTCGATCTCCCGGTGCACCATCGAGCTGTCGACGAGCGCGACGTCCCGCCCGTCCTGGTTCTGGTAGCGGGTCCGGCTCACCACGAAGACCATCTTGCCGCTGCGACCGGTCTTCTCGTAGACCTCGGTCACCTGGCCGTAGGCCGTGATGGTGTCGCCCGGCCGCATCGGCTCCAG
>VYDC01000200.1:0-2811 GCA_009843585.1 Chloroflexota bacterium
GAGCAGGACCGGGCCTTCCGCGACGCCTGCGAGGCGGAGGGCCGGGACCCGGGCTCCGTCCGGCGCTCCCAGGTCTCCGGCGTGCTCGTCGGCCGCGACGAGCGAGAGCTCGGCGCGCACCTCGGGCGCGTGGCGGAGCGCATCCCGGCGCTCGCCGGGCGCGACCCGGAGCGCGCCGTCGCATCGCTGAGGCGGCGCGGCTGGCTCGTCGGCACCCCCGGCGAGATCGTCGACGAGCTCGGCCGCCGCGCCGAGGCCGGCCAGGATCGCATGATGCTCGAGCACCACACCGGCGGGGACCTCCGCGCCCTCGAGCTGCTGGCCGCGGAGGTGGTCCCCGAGCTCTGAGCGGCCCCGGGCGCGGCCGGCGCTACCTGAGGCGCGGGGCGCAGGCTTCCATCACCGCCCGCACGGCGCCCGGGCCCGGGCGAGCCGCGACGACGCGCACGAGGGCGACGTCGAGCCCCCGCGCCAGCCTCGCGAGGTGCTCGCGGGCGCCCTCCGCCGCGCCGAAGTAGCCGACGTTCAGCAGCAGCTCGTCGGAGATCTCCCCCGCGATCTCCTCGTCGGAGGCTCCGTGGTCGCGCCGGGCATCGAGCTCGGCCAGCTCGCCCGAGAAGCCCATGCGCTCGAAGTGCGCCCGGTAGGCGAAGCGGCGGTCGCGCACGGCCTCCCGGGGCCCGAGCGCGTACCCGAGCGTCGCCCGGGCCAGCGCGCGCCGCGCGGCGGCCACGTCGTCGTCGACGGAGACGCGGATGTACTCCACGAGCGGGACGGCGCCCGGGGGGCGTCCGGCGCGGGCCGCTCCCCGGTCGACGATGCGCCGCGCCCGGGCGACCTGCCCCTCGGAGCACCAGTTGAGGCAGATGCCGTCGGCGAGCTCACCGCCGAGCTCGAGCATGCGCGGGCCGAGCGCCCCCAGGTAGACCGGGGTCCGCGGCGCGGGATCGATCGCGAGGCGCTGGCCGCTGAGGGAGAGCGACGCCCCCTCGTAGTCGACCGTCTCCCCCGCGAGCAGTCCGCGGACGGCCGTCAGGTAGTCGCGCATGATCGCGAGCGGCGAGCCGCTGCGGACGCCCATCGCCCGCCGGAAGTCGGGCCGGTGGAGACCGCCGCTCCCCAACCCGAGCACGAAGCGCCCGCCGGTGAGGGCCCCGAGCGTGCCGGCGCTCATCGCGAACGCCATCGGCGTGCGGTAGGCGACCGGCGAGACGGCGATCCCCGTCCCGAGACCTCCCGCCGCGACCTGAGCGCTCGCGCGCCAGCGCAGGGCGCAGAGCTGGAAGGAGTCGAGGCCCGTCCCCTCCGGAGTCCAGATCTCGGCGTAGCCGAGCTCGGCGGCCTCGCGGGCGACGAGGCCCTGCTCCTCAAGGCCCAGGCCGAGCGTGAAGTCGAGGCCGAGGCCTACCCGCACGTCCGTCTCCCCCCGACCGCTCAGCTCGCGCCCAGGAGGCGCAGGGCTATAGCCTCCGCGAGGATCGCCCGCTTCAGCTCCCCGAGGTCCTGGCTCTCGTTCGGGCCGTGCACGGCGCTCCCCGGATCCCCGATACCCGTGAGGAGAAGCTCGGCCTCCGGGTAGGAGGCGGCGAGCTCCGCCACGAGCGGGATCGACCCGCCGATCCCGACCTCGACCGGCTGACGGCCCCACGCCTCGGCGAGCGCCCGGCGGAACCGCGCGTACGCCGGCCCGGTCGTGTCGAGGCGGAGGGGGGCGGCGCGCGCGCCCTCGGTCACCACGACCTCGGCGCCCCAGGGCGCGCGGGACTCCAGGTGGCGCCGGAGGGCGCGCATCGCCCTCCCCGGCTCGTCTCCCGGCGCCAGGCGCACGCTGACCTTCGCGGCCGCCGACGCGACCAGCTGGTTCACGGCGGCGGCGGTCCCGGGGGCGTCCACTCCCAGCACAGAGATCGCCGGGCTCATCCACAGGCGTTGCGCGACGCTGCCCGTCCCGAGCAGCTCGACGCCGGCCCCGACGCCCGCCTGCCGGCGGAGCTCCGCCTCCGGGAGCTCCACCGCCGGCGCCGGGCCTCTCTGAAGCCCCTCGACCGCGGGCGAGCCGTCCCCGTCGTGGAGGGTGGCGAGGAGGCGTGCGAGCGCGGTGAGCGCGTCCGGCACCGGGCCGCCGAAGAGGCCGCTGTGGACCCCCGTGGCGAGGATCCTCACCTCCACGGTCAGGTCGATGATGCCGCGGAGGGAGGTGGTGAGCGCCGGTTCCCCGACGCCCCAGTTGACGGAGTCGGCCACCACGACCACGTCGGCGCCCAGGCGGTCCCCGTACTGCGCGAGGAAGGCGTCGAGGTGGGGCGAGCCCACCTCCTCCTCGCCCTCCACGAGGAGCCGCACGCCGACCGGCGGGGCGGCGCCGAGCGCCCGGACCGCCCCGAGATGGGTGGCGATACCCGCCTTGTCGTCCGAGGCGCCGCGTCCGTAGAGCCGGCCGCCCCGCTCCTCCGGGGTGAACGGGGAGCTCGTCCACGAGCCCTCGTCGCCCGGCGGCTGGACGTCGTAGTGGGCGTATAACAGGACCACCGGGGCGCCCGCGGGACCGGCGATCTCGCCGAAGACGTAGGGAGGGGCGCCCTGGACCTCCCACACCTCGACCGAGTCGAAGCCGGCCTCGCCGCAGAGCGCCGCCGTCGCCGCGGCGGCCTCGGCCAGCGCCTCGGGAGCGACGCCGGGCGCGCTGACGGAGGGGATCTCGACGAGCCGCCCGAGCGCCTGGCGGATCAGCCCGAAGTCGCGATCGACGGCCTGTGAGAGAGCGGTCACGGCATGGAGTCTCTAACCGGGGGACGGTCGCCGCGCCGCCGG
>VYDC01000200.1:2821-12261 GCA_009843585.1 Chloroflexota bacterium
CGCCGTCGGGCTGAGAGGGTGCCCCCAGGGGGACTCGAACCCTCGTTACCACCTTGAGAGGGTACCTAGGTCGGTCCCGTTCCGTCGCTTCTGGTCCACTGGCGGGCCGGTTACGCACCCATTAGGAGGTTACTTATGGCAAGTCCAGTTGCCAACCGCGATCTCCTGTCCCGCGCCGTCCTGCCCCACCTGGCCCCAAGATGGCCCCACGTGAGCCGCCGGCTGCCTGACGCCTTGCGCTCGATCCCGTCGGCGATGGATGCGAGCTGGCCGCGCGTCTTCCGGGATCGCTCGCGTTGCCCGAACATCTCCTCCCGTTCACAACGACTGCCCCAGCCCGCTGTGACGCGCGAGGAGCAGGCCGAAGAGCGGCGCGCCGACGAGGGCCGTGATCACTCCGATCGGCAGCTCCTGGGGTTGCACGATGATTCTCGCGAGGACATCCGCCCAGAGAAGGAACAGCCCCCCACCGAGGCAGGCAGTCGGCAGCAGACGTGCGTGGTCGGGCCCGAGGATGATCCGGACGGCGTGGGGCACGACCAGGCCCACGAAACCGATGCCGCCCGCCAGCGCCCCCGACGCGCCGGTCAGCAGGGCGGCCACGACGAAGAGGACTCGCCGAAATCGCTCGGGGGAGACGCCGAGGCTCGTCGCCGTCTCTTCACCGAACAGCAGTGCGTTGAGCGCGCGGGCCTGCGACATCAGGTAGGCCAACCCGACGGCCAGCGGTACTGCCGGAATAGCGATGCGGTCCCAGCTCGCCCCGCCGAGCCCGCCCGCGAGCCAGAACATCGCTGCACGGAACGCCCCGTTCGAATCGCTCATGAAGAGCAAGGCACTCGTCGCCGCAGTGAGGACGTAGCCGATGGCGACGCCGGCAAGGATGAGTCGCGCCGGCGTCATCCTCCCGCGGGCGCCCGCCAGGGCGAACGTGAGGGAGAAGGCGATGAGCGCTCCGAGAAACGCCGACGCGGCGAGGGAGTAGGTCCCGAGCCAGGAGACCCCCAGCACGATCACGGCGACCGCACCGAAACCGGCTCCTGCTGTTCCTCCGAGCAGGGTCGGGTCGGCGAGGGGGTTCCGCACCATCGCCTGCAGCACGGCCCCGACCACCGACAGGGAAGCACCGACGAGGATGGCGAGGACGGCCCGCGGCACGCGGATGTGCCAGACGATGCGCTCTTCAGCGTTGGTCCACGTCAGATCGAAGATCCGCTCGCCCGAGAGCTGGTGCACGACGATCCGCCAGGAGTCTGCAGGCGATATGTCGGCCGCCCCAAGGGCGGCAGCGAGAACGATCGAGGTGCCGAGGGACAGCGCAAGGACGGCCAGCAGGAAGCCGAACCCGATGCGTCGCGCGACGGCCGAACCCACCAGCGAAACGCCCCGTGCCCTCGGCATCTCGAGGGCCGAAGGCTATTGGCGCTCGCCCCAGAGTACGTCGACGACCGTTTCCACTGCGTAGAACATCCGCAGGCCGGGGATGACGTCGCCGTAGATGATGGAGCCGTATCGCTGATCAACCACTGCCTGCATGCCGCTCAGCACCGGCGAGTCTTCCAGCAGTTGAATCCGGGCGTCGCGATCGCCGTAGTCGACGATGATGATGGCTTCCGGATCCTTCGCGACGATGTCCTCGAGGGTTGCGTTCATCCAGACGTTCGCCCGGTCGCCCTGAGTGTCGCCATAGATATTCCGGCCGCCTGCGGCCTCGATCATCGCCGTCGGAGCGGCACCTCTCGCAGCCGTGAAGATGGGCCCGCTGCCGAAGTCCATCAGGAACACGCGCGGAGGCTCCGCGCCCTCGGGCACACGGTCAGCCGCGGCTGCGAGCACGCCTTCCAGTTCGGCGATGAGCTCGGCACCCCGATCCTGCACGTCGAAGATCTCGGAGATCTCGCGGATGTACTCGTAGACCCGTTCGAAGTCCTGAGCACGCGTGTCGCCCGCGCATGCCTCCGTGAAGGCGTAGGGGCCCAGCCCGGCGTCGAGCTGCGAGTCGACCGTGTTGCCGACGGATTCGTCGTACCCGTACGACCAGACGAAGTCGGGGTTGGCATCGAGCAGGGCTTCGAGTGACGGGATCGGCCAGGAGCCACCGAAGCGCTCGATGTCATTGGCCTCGAACTCGGCCTCGTTCTGCGGGAGCACGGGAGCGTCACCGAAGTAGCCGACGACCCGATCCCCGAGCCCGAGCGCGAGGAGGATGTCGAGGGCGTTGGACTCCTGAACGATGACGCGAGTGGGCGCCGCGTCGAAGGTGACATCGACCCCGCACACGTCGACGGTCACCGGGTACTGCGTCCGGTGCTCCGGCTCGGCGGCCGCCGTCGGCGTGGCTGCGGCCGCCGTCGGCGTGGCTGCGACCGCCGTTGGCGTGGCTGCCGTCGTCTCGCCGGCTGCTGTAGTCGCGGCGGCGGCGGCAGGTGGCGATGGCGCGGCGGCGGTGTTTCCGTCGCCATCGTCGTCGCCGCATCCCGCAATCAGGAGGACGGCCAATGCTGGAGCGAGAAACAGTCTCGTTGCGGTCTTCAACAGTCGGTCTCCTCAGAGTAAGCCTTGACACTCGATTGATACGCTGTCTCAATAGGACGCCGCATTATCACCACCCCTCGGCGCAATGGCAAGGGGCGCCGGCCAACCGTTGGGCCGACCGCAAAGGGACGCTCCGATGATGATCCACCCCCGCCTCGCGCGGCTCGCCCTTCGTGCGCCGTTCCTGTTCTTCCTCACGGTTGGGCTGGGACTGCTCGGCTCGCTCGCCGCCGTTGGCCAGGGATTCGCCACGGGCCACGCGCTCGCGGAAGTCCTGACGGGGGGAACCGCCGAAGAGCTGCTCTGGGTGTTCGCTGTTGTCGTCGGGCTGATCCTCAGCCGGTCCATCCTGCTCTGGACCCAGAGCGTCGTCGCGGCGCTTCTCGGAGGGACGATCAAGCTCCGCATGCGGCGTGAGATGTACGGGCGGCTGCTGGACCTCGGCCACGGGTACACCACGAGTCTGCGCAGCGGGGAGGTTCAGGCCACGCTCTCGGACGGCCTCGAGCACCTCGACCCGTACGTCAGCAAGTACCTGCCCCAGGCCGTGGTCGCCCTGGTCGTCCCGCTGACCGTCGTCGTCTATCTCGCGACGATCGACCTCTCCATCGGAGGTGTCGTGCTCGCCGGCGCGCTGTTCATCGCCTTCGGGCCACGAGTCTGGCAGAGGACTTTGGGCAAGGCCGGCGAGCGCCATTGGGCCTCATGGACCACGGTGGCCTCGCGGTTCGTCGAGGGCCTGCTCGGCATGATCACGCTCAAAGCGTTCAATGCCAGCCGCCGGTTCGGCCGGCAGCTGCGCGACGAGGCGGTCCGCCTCTACCTCGCCACGCGTCACCTACTGGTCGTATCGCTCGCTTCCCACATCGTCATCGGCGTCACGCACTCAGGCGGGCTCGCCGCCGCAGGGCTCGTCGGTGCCTTCCGCTTCACACAGGGTGACCTCTCCGCTGCCGAGCTCCTGGTAGTCCTCTTCCTCGCCAACGAGGCCTTCCGTCCGCTGACCGAACTGGCCCAGTACTGGCACCAGGGGTACATGGGGACCTCGGCGGCGAACGGGATCTTCGCGATCGTCGACGCCGAGGAGGTGCTGCACGACACCCTTGCCCGGGAGGGAGCTGGCGCAGCCCCCGCCGTGGCAGGAGGCGCTCCTACCGTGCGGTTCGAGGGTGTCTCCTACCGCTATCCGGGCGCGACGCAAGACGCGGTCGACGGGATCGACGTGGAGATCGCTGGCGGGCGGACGCTGGCGATCGTTGGACGCTCCGGCTCAGGCAAGACGACGCTCATCTCGCTACTGCTCAGAGCGTTCGACCCGACGGCCGGTCGCATCACCATCGACGGGGCTGAGGTGCGCTCCCTTCCACCTCGCGACTACCGCACGTACTTCGCATACGTCTCTCAGGACGTCTACCTCTTCCATGGGACGGTGGCGGACAACCTTCGGCTCGCGCGCGAGTCGGCCAGTGACGAGGAACTCATCCGGGCGGCGCGGGATGCGGGAGTCCATGAGTTCGTGGCCGGGCTTCCGGACGGTTACGAGACGATGGTCGGTGAGCGCGGCGTGCGACTCTCAGGGGGTGAACGACAGCGCGTCGCCATCGCGCGCGCGTTCCTGAAGGACGCGCCCGTGCTCGTGCTCGATGAGCCGACATCCAGCCTCGATGGCGAGAATGAGCGTCACGTCCGCGACTCGCTCCTGCGACTGATGAAGGGCCGAGCCACGGTGGTGATCTCCCATCGGCTCTCGGCGGTCGACTTCGCGGACGAGGTCGTGATGCTCGATGCAGGCCGCGTGGTCGAGCGGGGAGCGCCCGAGGATCTCCTCCAGGAGGATGGCCGATTCGCCGCCCTCGCCAGGGCGCAGGTGGTGTCGGCATGACGTTCATGACTCGCGTATTGCAGTGGGACCCGCCCAGCGAAGTCGCTCCCGAGTCCTGGCCGACGGGACTTCGGGGCCTCACCCGTGCGCTGCGGCCCTACTGGGGGCTGTTCGCGCTCGCGACGCTCGCTGGCCTCACGCAGCACGGGCTCAACCTCGCGACCGCGGCGATGACCGCGTACGTGGTTGGCGCAGCGATTGATGGGGCCTCGTGGTCCGAACTCGAGCCCTGGGCGTGGGCCATCGCGGCGCTCGTCGCGACGAGGGGGGTGCTGACCTTCGTCGAGCAGTGGCTTGGCCACGACCTCGCGTTCCGGCTGCTCGCCGTCCTCCGGCACTGGATCTACTGGGGTGTCGAGCGCATCGCGCCGGCAGGGCTGATGCGCCGTCGCAGCGGCGACCTCGCGGCGGCCGCGATGCAGGACGCGGAGAAGCTGGAGGTCTTCTACGCGCACACCAGCATCGAGACGATCATCGCCGTCGTGATCCCGGCCATCGGCCTTGTCGCGATGTCAATCCTCCACCCGATGTTCGGCGTCGTGACGCTGCCCATTCTGATCCTGATGGCCACGGTGCCGTTCTGGCTGATTCGGTACGCCAACCGCCAGGGGCGCGAAGTCCGCGACCGGACCGGCGAACTCCAGTCCGAGGTGCTTGACTCCATCCATGGTCTTCGCGAAGTCGTCATGTTCGGGCGCGAGGAGGACCGTCTCAACCGTCTCGACCGCTTCGGTCGCGCGCTGGTCCGATCGCAGGTCCGGTTCGGAGTGCGCGGTGGTCTCGAAGTCGCCGTCACGAACGGGCTCGCAGCCGTCGGGGTACTCGCCGCCCTCGTGATTTCGGCGATCACCGTTGAGCGGGGCACGCTCGACGCGCGCCTCGCACCTGTCGCCGTGACACTCGCGATCTTCACGCTCTTCGCCGTGGTTCGGTACGTGAGCATCGTCTCCAACAACCAGGGGCAGGTGTTCGGTTCGGCCGACCGCATCTTCGGCCTCCTCAACGGGGAGCAGGCAATCAACGACTCCGGTGACGCCGATCTGCCCGGCGATACGGACGTGGCATTCGAGAACGTGACCTTCACCTACGACGCGCCGCTCGCGCCGGCGGTGGCCGAGGTGTCGTTCACGATCCCTGCTGGAAGGACTGTCGCACTGGTCGGGCCTTCTGGCGCCGGAAAGAGCACCTGCGCCCACCTGCTCATGCGGTTCTGGGACGTGGAGACCGGGCGCATCGCGATCGGCGGCATGGACATTCGCGAGACTTCCAGCGAGAGCCTGCGCGATCTGATCGGCTACGTCCCGCAGGACCCGTTCCTCTTCCAGGCCAGCGTGGCCGACAACATACGGCTCGCTCGGCCAGAGGCGACCGATGAGGAGGTACGTCGGGCGGCGGCAGAGGCACGAGCCGACGTGTTCATCGAGCGCATGCCCGAGGGATACGACACCGTCGTCGGCGAGCGAGGGTCCAGTCTCTCGGGTGGCGAGCGCCAGCGGATCGCGATCGCGCGGGCACTTCTCAAGGCTCCGCCGATCCTCGTCATGGACGAGCCGACCTCCATGCTCGACGCCTTCAGCGAGCAGGAGCTCCGCGAGGCGATGGAGGCCGCGCGATCGGGGAGGACGGTGATGGTCATTGCTCACCGCCTCTCCACCATCCGCTCGGCCGACCTCATCGTGGTGCTCGACGAGGGGCGCGTGCGGGAGAGCGGCACGCACGACGAGTTGCTTGCGAGGGAGGGGCTCTACGCTCGCCTCGTGAGCATCCAGCGTGAAGGCATTCTGGCGGGGTAGCGGTGGAACTCCACATCGAGGGTGTGACCGTCGAGCTCGGCGGCAGTCTGATTTGCCGAGATGTCAGCTTCGAGGTCCCAAGTGGGTCGCTCGTGGGATTGGTGGGTCCCAACGGGAGCGGCAAGACGACGCTCCTGCGGACCGTCTACCGGCTGCTTCGACCGCGGCTCGGACGGGTCGTGGCGGGGGGCGACGATGTGTGGTCGCTCTCTCCACGCGACTCTGCGCGACGAACGGCAGTCGTCGTTCAGGAGCCTGCCCACGACTTCGACTTCACCGTGTCAGCCGTGGTCGGGATGGGCAGGACGCCGCACAAGCGAGGCTTCGAGCGTGACTCGGCCAACGACAGGATGCTGGTGGCGGATGCGATCGCCCGGGTGGGCATGACGGCACTCGCCGAGCGGCCGTTCGGGACGCTATCGGGTGGTGAGAAGCAGCGGACCCTGATCGCGCGGTCGGTGGCACAACAGGCTCAGGTGCTAGTTCTCGATGAGCCCACCAACCACCTCGATCTCCGCTATCAGCTTGAGACGTTGCAGCTCATCACGAGCCTCGGTGTCACGAGCATTATGGCCATCCACGACGTGAACCTCGCTTCACAGTTTTGTGATGAGGTCGTGCTCATGCGGCAGGGTGCCATCCACTCGGCCGGACCAACCGGAGCCGTCCTCTCAGCAGAGGCGATCCAGGATCTGTTTGAGGTCGACGTGGAGGTGGCTACCACTGCATCGGGGCACAACACGTTCTGGCTGGGCACACGTGTGGCGGAAGCGGCGAATTCACCTTGATGGAAGGGGACTAGTCGGCACCGATCGGGACTGAGCCTCGCCCGCGCCCTGGTCGGCGGGCTGCGGGCCGAGGGCGGCGCTCACGCCGCAGTTCTATCGCCGGCCGGGACGCCGCAGAGATCGACCTGCCCGTCGAAGTTCGCAAGACGGTCGCGGCCGGTGCTCTCGACACGATGCCACCGCGAATGTCCCCAGGATGGCCCCAGCGGCGGCGGTATCGCCGCCTTCCGATCCTCTCCGTCGCCGGGTTTCCAACATGGATTGTTGGTGCCCCCAGGGGGACTCGAACCCCCGTTTCCACCTTGAGAGGGTGGCGTCCTAGGCCGCTAGACGATGGGGGCGCGGCGACGCTCCCCCGGCGACGGAACCGGCCCTAGCTTATCGCCCCGCCCGGGGAGCGTCACCGCCCGCTGCCGCCTCAGCCGATGGGGGGACGTCGGGCGGCCCAGCCGGCCTCCTGCTCGTAGGCGTGCGCGGCCCGGTAGACGGTCGCCTCGTCGAACGCCCGCCCGGCGATCTGCATGGAGAGCGGGAGGCCGCTCCGCGTGAAGCCGACGGGGAGCGCCAGCGCCGGGACGCCGAGCACGTTGAAGGGCTGGCGCGCCTGCCGGGGGTAGGTCCTCGCGACCTCGTCCGCGTCCTCGATCGGCGGCGGCGGATCCATGCTCGAGACCGTGACGGCGACGTCGAACGCCCCCATCGCGCTCTCGAACTGCTCGACGAGCTCGCGCCTGAGCCGCACGGCGTGCACGTAGTCCACGGCGCGGACGAAGGCGCCGGGAAGGAGCCGCTGCCGGAGCGACGCGCCGTAGTCCCCGGGGCGCTCGCGCAGCCACCGCTCGTGCACCGCGTAGGCCTCGGAGGTGATGAGCGTCCGGCTGCAGGCCGCGTAGAGCCCGAGCCGCTCGAGCTCCAGGGGCTCAACCCGCGCGCCGAGACGCGCCAGCACCCCGGCGGCCTCCTCGACCGCGCCCGCGACCTCCGGGTGGGCCTCCATGTCGTCCGCGTAGAAATGCCGTATCAGGCCGATCCTCAGGCCGCGGACGCCCGCCCGGAGATCGGCCGCGAGGTCGGGCGCCGGTTCCCGGGAGCTCGCGGGATCGCCCGGATCGTGGCCCGCGATCGCCGAGAGCAGGAGGGCGTTGTCCTCCACGCTCCGGGTCAGCGGGCCGACGGTGTCGAGGCTGAAGGCCAGCGGGAAGACGCCGCGGCGGCTGACGCGTCCGTAGGTCGGCTTCATGCCGACGATGCCGCAGAGCGAGGCGGGGCCGCGGACGGAGCCGCCGGTGTCGGTTCCCAGCGCGGCCGGCAGGAACCCGGCGGCCACCGCGGCCGCCGATCCGCTCGAGGATCCGCCGGTGAAGTGGTCGAGGCTCCACGGGTTGCGGGGCGGCGGCCAGGGGAGATCGAAGGAGGGGCCCCCGAGGGCGAACTCGTGCGTCGCCATCTTCCCCATCAGCACGCCGCCCGCCGCGGAGAGCCTCTCGGTCACCGCCGCGTCCGTGGCGGCGACATTGCCCGCGAGGATCCTCGAGTGCGCCGTGGTGGGGACGCCCGCGCAGTCGATGATGTCCTTGAGGCCGTACGGGATGCCGTGGAGCGCGCCCCGGTAGCCTCCGCCCGCGATCTCCGCGGCGGCCTCCCCCGCCTGGCGCAGAGCGAGCTCGCGCGTCGGGTGGATGTAGGCGTGGACGTCGCCGTCGAGGGCGTCGGAGCGCCGGTACAGCGCCTCGACGTACTCCACCGGGGAGAGGCGGCGCTCGCGGATCAGCGCCGCGGCCTCCGCGATCCCCATCCACGCGAGATCGCTCACTCCCCCGCCCCCTCGCGAGCGCGGAAGACGTGGGCCGGCTCCCGGGTCGCGGGAAACGCGCGCGGGAGCCCCGCGAGGAGATCTCCCATGTAGCGGGCCGCGTGGGCGAACTCCTCCATCTGCTCCGGCGTGAAGCTGGTCAGGCCGGTCCGCTCCGCGAACGCCTCGATCTCCTCCCGGGTCCTCAGGTAGCCCTCCGGCATGGATCCCTCCCCGCTCCCCCAGGCGGAGACTATCCGAACGCGACCCGGACGGCGCCCGGGCCCGGTCGCCGCCCGCGCGGGCGGTATGCTCGGACTGCTTGCGTCGGGAGACGATCCGTGAGCGCGCGCGTCACCAACCTCACCATCCTGGCGTTGCTCCTGCTCGAGCTCGCGTCGGGGCTCGGGAGCATGCTCGTCGGCAGCCCCGGCGGGGCATGGGTCTTCTGGCTGCACGGCGCGGGCGGGCTCAGCCTCGTCGTGCTGGTGGTCTGGAAGTGGCGCATCGTCGCGCGCTCGTTCGCGCGGCGACGCGCGGGGCCGTGGGCGATCGCGCCGGTTCTGCTCGGCGCGCTCTTCGTGGGGACCCTCGCCACCGGGCTGTGGTGGGCGGCGGTCGGGCGCGGCAGCGTGCCCGTCCCCCTGTAC
>VYDC01000104.1 GCA_009843585.1 Chloroflexota bacterium
CCGGGACGCCGCTGCTCGCGCGCAGCGAGGAGGGGCACGCCGGGCGGGCGCCCGCCCCCGCGCCGGAGGCGCTCATTGGCGCCTGCCTGAGCGGGGAGATCGCCCCCGGCTTCTCGCTCACCCTCTACGAGGGGGGAAGCCTCGGGGAGCTCGAGGCCTGCGCGGAGAGTCTCGGCGTCGGGGCGCTCTACGCGCTCGACGAGGGCTCCTGGGTCCCCTACATCCTCGGGGCACCCTCATTCGTGAACCGCTCCTTCACCGCGCTCTTCCCGGGCGGACTGCCCCACGCCTTACCGCTCGTCGTCCGGAGCGGCGGGGGCTGAGTCACGGCGCAAGGGAAGTCCACTCCCGGTTCTGTCGTCGCAGGTCCTGAGAGCGCGGCGACCGGTGTGCCGTTGCAGTCTCGATGGGACGTCGGTGGGCCATGTGCCGCTCCACGATGGGTGGGAGCCTCAGTCTCTCTGACTGGGGGTCGGGAGGTCGCCGGGGGAGGCGCGGTCCGGGCAGGATCGAGGCCGCGGTCGGGCCTCGACTGCGATGGAGGTCACCGGGGGACAGCTGCGCCACGAGCCGTCGCACCTCGCCCGGAAGCTCGAACGCCGCGCTCCGGCACGAGTCGACACGATCCGGGCGCACGTCGTGCCTTGCTTCTATCGATGAGCGCGGGTACAGACTGCGGAGGCCCGGCTCGTCGACGAGCCGCGCCGACACGCCCCCGGGCGGAAGGCCGAGGATGACGTCCGCCATCTGCTCGTCTCGAGCGCTCGTGGTCGTGCGGGCCGTGTCGGCCGCGCTCAGACCGGGGGTTGTTGGAGCATGACACCCCTCGGCGGCGATCGCGGCTTCGCACACCGGGGCACAGGGCTTGAGGCGACCGCCCCCTTCGGCGCGGCCGTCCGTTGGGGGGGTCGCGCACTCGCGCTCTGCGCCGTCGTCCTGCTGGCCGGGCTCGTCATCCTGGAGACCCCGCGCCCGGCGTCGGCCGACCACCCGGAGTGCGAGGTGACCGATCTCGGCGCCATCGGCGGCGAGACGGCCGTGCTCGAGACGGACGGGCGCTGGACGACTCAGGACTGCGACTCCGCCTTCCGGCCGGGGAGTGATGCCCATACGTACCGCTTCGAGGTCTCAGAGCCCGGTCGCGTCCGCATCGGCCTCACGTCCGCGGATGCCGCCTCGTACCTCTACCTCATGGCCGAGGACCGCAGGCGCATCGCCGACAACGATGACGGGGCTCCCCTCCTCGGCGCGCGCGTCGAGCGCGACCTGCAGCCGGGCACCTACCTGGTGGAAGCAACGACCGTCGGAGGGCGCTCACACGGTCCCGCGGACTTCACCCTCACCATCGGATACGTCGCCAGCTGCGACCCCATCGACCTCGGCGCGCTCGAGCCCGGCACGAGCCTCACGGCATCCGGGACCTGGACGATCGACACCTGCGGCTCTCGCTTCGTGGCGACCCATCCCGCTTATACCTACGCCTTCCACCTGCCGCAGGATGGCCGCGTCCGCATCGACCTCGTCTCGGAGGACGGCGACCCCGTCCTCTCCCTCATATCACCCACGCAAGGGGTCATCGGCGCCAACGACGACGGGGGCGCGCGGCGCAACTCCCGGCTCGACCAGTACCTGGCGAGCGGGCTCTACCTCGTAGAGGCCACGACGTACAGCGCGCGGGATCGCAACCGGGTCCTGGCGGACTTCACACTGACCGTCAGCCTCATTGAAGCGGACTCCTTCCTGATCAAGGTCGAGGCCCTCGAGATCCCGGACGTGGTGATCGCCGGCGAGCCCTTCACCGTGCACTACCGCGTCGGGAACCTCGGGCACACCGACCTCCCCGAGGGGCTCAGTGCCGAGGTCGTCGCGGCAGCGCCCGGCGGCACGTGGGACATCACGAGGTCCGTGCCGGCTCGGGGAGGACGGTGGGGTGCAGGCGTCTCCTACCACTCCGGCGACGAGGCGGCGTCCGGGACGAGCGCCCCGCTTTCGGCCCTGCGGCCGCTCACCCTGAACATTCGTGAGCCGGGCGACTCCTATGTGGTGCTCGTGATCTACGTCGACGACGACGAGGCGGAGCAGGAGGTCGACTTCCACTTCATCGAGCGAGTCCTCTCCGTGCACAGCGGCCCGACCTTCGGGCCGAGGACCGTCACGGTCGACGGCAGTGACCTCGAGGTCGTGGCCACCGCCGACGAGGAGGGGATCGTGACCAACACGGTCACCTCCGCCTCCGACCCCGGCGCAGGGGTCGACCCGGCGGTTGAGGCCAGGGCTGTCTATGCGGCGGCCGTGGGCGCCTTCCTGCTGGACGGGATCTTCGACCGACCGGCCCTGGAGGGCCTTCAGGCGAGCGCGGAGCCGCTGGAGACGACCCGTGCGGACGCCGCCTCGACCACGCTGTACGGGGCGTTCTGGGAGCAGTACGCGGAGGTCGTCGCGACCGCCGGCGTCGAGAGAACGCTCGCGTCGGGAGAGATCGCGCATCCCGCCGCGGTCGAGGACCTCGTCCTGGAGATGGCGCGCAGAGTGTCGAGGCAGTACGCGTGGCTGGCGGCCTCGTGGAGCGCGCTCGAGGAGCAGGTGGCGGGCGGCGATGCGATCTCGTTCGGGCAGGCGGTCGCCCTGCAGAGCGAGCTGGCCTACGCCGAGCGAATCGTCGCACCCCTCGCGGCCGCCGGCAGGGCCGTCGAGGCCGCGCGCGCCGCGGAATCCAGCTGGAGCGATCCGGCCGTCGAGGCGATGGTTGAGGCGCTCGCCGCCCAGGCCGGCTGTGGCTCACAGCCCTCGCTGCTCGCCCACAGCTTGCTGTTCGCCGACGTCGAGGACGCGCGGGGACTGGCGGCGGCCGACGCGGAGCTTCGGGCTTCCAGTCCGATACTCGGGTACGCGAGCGATGCCGCGCTCTGCTCGGCCTTCTCCGTGGATCGTGAGAACGCGTGGTTCCTGCGCCGGTTGGGCGTCTCCTCCGACCCGGTGCTCGCTTCACTGCACGTCCCCGGGCGGTCGCCCCGGGCCGAGGATCCGCCGGCGCCTCCGTATGAACTGCGGGTGGTCGCGCGGCTGGCGGAGGACGGTCGCGTGGAGCACGGGGTGGAGCTGGCGAGCGGCGTGCTGGTGCTGCCGCCCCGCCGCCTGTTGCCCGTCGATGCGCCGGCCGGCCGCTGGTATGTCAGCGGCGACGTCGAGGTCGATGGCGGCGCGATCGGGCTGATCCGCGCGCGACGGCTGGGCGACGGCCGCATCGAACTGGGATTCCGCACCGTCGCCGGTGACAGCGTCGCCCCCGACGTCCGGTACCTGCCGGCCGACCTGCCGGTAGGCGTCTGGGTGCGGAGCAGCGTCATCGAAGTCGCTCCGCCGCCGGCCGGGGAGAATGGTCCCAGGTAACTGCCACGGGGATTCTGGCCGGAGACGGCGAGCACTCCGTCGGCGACACAGACCCTGCTGAATGCGAGGATCCGAAGCTACCGGATCGTGCGAGAGCGCGGCGCGTGGTTCGGACTCTGGCCGCGACGAACCGCTGACGGCTTCCACGGACCTAGGGCGGACGGGCGACTCGCGCCCGTGTCCATTCCCGCGCGGCGCTGTGATGCGGCCAGCGCGGTTGCGCGAGTACCGACCCGAGGCGGGCGGCATCCTCCGCGCCCGCCAGCCGAAGACAGCGGGGGGTCAGCTGGCCGGAGCGACGGAAGCATCGTGTCCCGCTAGGCACATCGGCATCCGGCGTGCGACCGGTCCGGGAGTCGTCGTCGGGCTAGCTTGCCGGGACTGAACCACCGGCCGCCCGCGTGAGGAGAGCCGTCCCACGTTCACAGAGTCTGGCGCGCCCGCGTGAGCTCGTAGGTGGCCTGTAGGCCAAGCCACAGCCGCGCCGACGTGCCAAGGACCTCCTCCAGCTGGATCGCCGTCTCGGCCGTGATCGCCTTCTTGCCACGAACGATCTCATTGATGACCTGCGGCGGCCGGCCCATCGCCTCAGCGAGCGCCCTCTGCGTCATCCCGCGCGACTCCAGTTCCTCGCCGAGCAACTCGCCCGGATGGATAGCCAGGTCGCTCTCGAGGCGGGTGGGGACGCTACTCATGATAGTCAGTCACGTCCTCAACCCGGACGGTGCGCTCATCATCTTGGTGGTCCGCTTCCGGGATGACTGACCCTACGCCACCGGTATCCGCCGACGCTTCAGGCGCACGTCCACCTCGTAGCCGAGCTCGCGTGCGACGGCATGCAGCGTTTCAAGGCGCGGGCTGTGCCCGGCTGATTCGAGACGAGCGATTGCGCTTCTCGGCACGCCCACTGCGTCGGCGAGTTGCTGCTGTGTCCAGTGCTTTCGCTGGCGCAGGTCGCGCAGTTGGCCGACGACGGCGCGGCGCAGCCGCAACGCCTCGTACTCCGCCCCGATCTCGGGGTCGGCGGCGACGACATCCTCAATGTGTGCCCTAGCGTTCCTCGCCATGACGGTCCCTCCAGTCCGCAAGTCGTCGCTGGGCGGTGGCGAGCGCCCGGCGATCGAGATGCTGCGATTGCTTCCGCCAGGCGTGGAGGAGGACGTAGCAACCCCCGTGCTCGGCGTAGGCGATCCGGTGCGAGCGCGGGCGCAGCTCGAAGATGCGCGCGTTGCGGTCGATGATCCGGGCATCGGGCATGCGCAAGGCGCTCCCCCGGTCCTCCAGCTCCACGATCAGGTCGAGGATCGCAGCCACATCGCGCTTGTCCCCCGAGCGCCCGAGTCGCTCCACGTAGACTGCGACGGGCTCGTGCCCTCTCGCTGTCTCGTAGTAGACGACCTCCGGCATGGGCTAAGCGTATCATATATGTGACGGGGTCGGAGCGACCCGGGACGTTAGAACTTGTCGATGCACCAGGGGGCGGCGTGCCAGGCGAATAGTGCGTCGGCGAGGCGCAGGGCCTCGGGCGCGCCCTCAATGCGGCCGGCGCGGGCGAGCGTGGAGGGTGAGACGCCGCCCAGGTAGACGGCCGCGAGGTCATCGGCACCGAGGGTGAGGTCGGGCGAGGCATCGGTGGAGCGGCACGAGGCCCTGCCGCCCTCCGCTGAGAGCTCGAACCGACCCGCAGCCCACGGGCCGAAGGGATCGCGGACATCGAGGACGAGGCGGCCGTCGGCGAGGTAGGCGCGGCCTTCGAGGGCGCGCGGCACGTCGAGGATGCGCACCCAGAGGGTGTCGCGCGGGATGCTGCGGAGCTGGCGGGGGTCGGCCAGCATCCAGAGCAGAGGGTCGTCGGGCGGTAGGTTGCTGGCCTCGATCGTGCCGACGAGGTCGATGCCGAAGAGATAGCGCCAGAGAGCAGCCGCGGCCGTGGTGTTCGCCGCGACCAGCTCGTGGAGCCGCACGGTGCCGCGGGGAAGGCCCTCGAGCGAATCGCCCTTGGCGGCGTAGATGGCGTACCCCTCGGGTCCGGCCGGCGCTTCGTATTCGACGTACTGGCGCCGGGTGAAGCCGCCCTCGGGCTTCTCGGTCCGCGGGACGATGAAGGCGCGCCAGTGATCCGGATGACGCGCGATCATGCCGGGTCGGGACCCGCGCAGCTGCTCGTAGAGAAGCGGCCAGCGTTCGAGCGCGGCGTCGGGCTCGACGAAGCGGACTCCGCCGCGGGCGTCGGGCACTCCGGGGCGGAAGGCGGTGTGGCGGCGATCGATGCTGACGCGGTGGGACCGCACGGCCATCCCGTAGCCGAAGCGCCCGTAGATGAGGCTCTCGGAGGCCCAGAGGGCCGCGAGCGGCTCACCGCGCGCGCGTGTGTCGTCGAGCTGCCGCCGCATGAGCTCGGCGAGGATGCCGCGGCGGCGGTGCGTGGAGGCCACGGAAACGGCGGTCACGCCGGCCGTCGGCAGGTCGCCGCCGGGGACGCTCATCGAGAAGGTGATGGCGTGGGTCTTGCCCACCATCCGGTCGCCGTCGAAGGCGCCGAGGCTACGGTCCCACTCAAGCAGGGGGCGGACGCTCGCGGCCCAGGCAGCCGCGTTCTCGACATCGTCGAGAAACGCTAGCGCGCCGGTGGCCACCCATTCGTCCCAGTCGTCCTCCGTGAGCACGCGGTAGGTGATGCTCATGATATCGACTATGGCCGGAGGGCTGGACGATGTCGATGCCCCTGGTCAGCCGTCCACTAGCTCGATGCGATCGCCGTACCGCCGGAAGTCGCCCGCGTTGAAGGTGAGCAGCCTGCGCTCTCCACGCGCCAGCATGGTCGCGACGAAACTGGCATCGTGAAATCTGCCGCCCGTCCGCGGAGACTCCCGGCACAGGCCATCAGAAACTCGGTCACCACGGGGGCCGTCCTCGAGGATCTCGAAGCTGTCCGTCAGCCTGCTCACGTCGTCGAGCGCCTCCTCGAGGGTGATGGCCACGGGCCATGTCTGCGGGCGGGTGATCACCGACAGCTACTCGCGCATCACCTGACGACTGATCCGCAGCGGTTCCGGGTCTCGGAACGCACGTCCAGACTGTTCCTGGCCGTGGTGCGATCGGGAGCGCCGGGAATGCGGGACCTCACCAGGACGCTTCGTGTCTACGAGCCTGGCGGGGTCACGCCCTCTCCTCGTAGAGGTCCTCTCGCCCGAGGCTCAGGCCCTCCGGCCACACTGCGGTGGGGTGGACAGGCCATGCCTCATCGAGGGGAGGCCTGCGGCAGCGCCCGCTCACCATCTGGAGGACTCCTCCGCATAGACGTGGTCCGGCAGCCTGTAGGTGATCCCCCCCTCGTCGACCATCGCGACATCGAGCATGGCGCTCAGCTTGTTGTTCTTCCGGGCGCGACTCTTGAAGAGCCTGTTCATCAGCTCGTCGTATCGGTTCTGCATGCGGAACCACCAGAGCACCCCGAACGTCGGGTAGCGGGGGAACATGAGCCGGTCGGCGACCTCTGGTCCGATGAGCGCGCGAGAGACCTGGAAGACGTAATGCGCCAGCTTCCGGCGCTCGGCCGGTTCGGTCACCCCCGCGATCAGCGGAGAGGAGTTCACCAGCGCGTTTGCAAGGGAGATGGACTCGAGCTCGGCCTCGGGCTCGCACGCAAGGCCGATCCTGAACGTCTCCAGGGCATCCGCCTCGTCGCTGAAGAGGATCGTCTCGGGGATGCCCATGAGGTGGCCGGAGTAGCGCCAGACCTGCATGAAGCTCGCGCGCTCCTCGTCGTCGAACTTGGCTCCCAGTCTCTCTAGGTGTTTCAGGGATCTCGCTGAGAAAGCGGTGATGGCGAAGCCCGTGTGGGCGGCGCTGACCGGGGTGCCCCAGGCTTCATGGTCCCAGTCGTCGGAGGCGTTGAGCAGGCGCCTGACCATCGCGTGGACCAGCCGGATGCGGACGGACAGCTTCCATCCATCGCCGTCTCTCTCAAGGCCGCCGGGGAGGAAGATCTCCACCATGTGACGATTGTTCTGCTTCAGCCGCCGGATGCCCTGATCCCGTATCTTCCCCGTGATGAAGAAGGACTTGGCGATGTTCGTGGCGAATCCCTCCACCAGGGTGCCGCCCACCATCGCCCCCAGCACCAGCCCCGAGTTGCGGTGGAACATGCGGATGCCCGGCATGTGCCCGGGCAGGTCGAGCCAGTCGGGCGGAGTTGAGCAGGACTCGAAAAACTCTCGCAGGACGGCCGGCGCGTCCTGCAGAGCGCGCTCGTCGCCGTCCATCCCGATCTGGATCAGCCTGCCCAGCTCCTCCTGCCCGAGAGGGGCGAGCTCTTCCAGCAGCTCGTCGGCTTCGGGGTCGCCGATGACCGTATGGGCGAGGTAGTTCCGGGCCCTCTCCGGATCGAGCGCCCGGGCCGACTCGTAGCCCTTCGTGTAGGCCGATGGCATTTCCATGGATCTGGCTCCGCGTCAGCTCTACCCCCGCGGAAGCCTAGCACTCACGGCTCGCACGCCACATAACCTCGGGCGTCGACGAGGAACGGTCTAGGTGCGGAGCCTCAGTCCCCATGACTGGGGGTCAAGTCACGCCACCTCGACGTCGGTGAACTCGAAGTCGCGGCCCTGGAACAGAAGGGGCTCCTTGGTTGCCTCTGCAAGCGCGTACACGAAGCAGTCGCCAAAGTTCAGTCCCGCCGGGTGGTTGCCCCTGCCAAACCTCCGCCAGGCTCTCCGCGCCGCCTGCGCTTGGGCAGCGGTGACCGGCTCCAGCTCGATCCCCGCCTCTTCCAGGAAGGCATCGAGCTCGTAGCCCGATGCGGGGCCGCCGCGGCTCTCAAGGACGATGGAGGCCTCCACCAGGGTCGCGACCGACATGCGGCGGGACGTTGCCGACGCGATGGCACTGGCGAAGCGCTCCGCATTCGGCTCGTTGAAGAGGATCGCGAGGACCGCCGACGTGTCGACGATCACCTCGGCAGGCCGCGGTCGTCGTAGAGCAGATCACCGTGCTCGGCGGCGGATGGACCGTCGCCCAGCATGTGTGCGGAGCGCCGCCCGATCGCGAGCAGCCGCTCGGCGCGGGCCGCGGCGCTCCGCTCGCTCTTCTCGCGCGCCAACCGCTCCCTCAGCGCCACCGTGATGGCGCCGGTCATGGTCTCCCCGGTCAGTCGTGCCAGCTCGCTCGCGAGCTCGCACGTCTCGATGTTCTTGATGTTCAGGCTCACGGCCGCCTCCAAGAAGGGTAGATGTCCCGTATGTAACTCTACCACGCACCGTGGGTGGCGAGTGGGACGCGGTCGCGAGCGGCGAGCCGGCGCAGGCCCGGCGTCGCGAGCAGGAAGCGCCGCGGCGACTCCCTCTCGCTTTCCGCCGCGCGCGACACCGGCGCGATCACCCCGAGCCCGGCCAGTCTTGCGACCTGGCGACCTACGGCGCCTCCTGGCGGGTGGTAGAACGCGTCCGCCGCTCGCGCAGGGCGCAATCCTCGCCGTCCGCGGTTCGCGTCGCCGCAGATCCACCACGCTTGACAAGAACAAGAACTCACGCAGACTCAGGGGGGACTGGAGAACTCTATGGGAACCTATGTTGTGCTATTGCGCGGTGTCATGCCTTATGGCAGAAACAAGGTTCCCATGGCAACCCTTCGCACCATACTATCCGAGGCTGGGTTAGGGAATGTACAAACCTATATCCAAACTGGAAATGTAATCGCCGAGTCAGAACTGAACCGCGCAGACATCGAGACGCTTGTGCGCGATGCGGTAAGGGAGAGAATAGGCGCTCCCGTTTCTGCCATAGCCAGAACCGCAGATCAATTCAGAGTGATCTTTGAGCATAATCCCTTCACTGATGTCGACAGATCAAGGGTCTATTTCTCACTGCTTCATGAGTATCCGAGCAGAGAGCGGAGAGAAAAGTTCTTGCTCACTGACTTCTCGCCTGATGCCGTGAAACTGATTGATGATGCTCTATACACTCTCTACAACACAAAGCACAGTGACTCTAGATTCACAAACAACTTCTTTGAGAGGCAACTCAAGGTATCCTCCACCTCAAGGAACTTCAACACTATGAAGAAACTGGTCGAACTGAGTTCAGCTCAACAGGTGGGTGACTGACACGGATGCCACGCGAGGTGGCCCGCATCCTGATCCGGAACCGCCGTGAGGAGTTGCTCCTCCTCCGCTACGACGCCGACTACGCCGTCAGCTCCGAGCGTCCACAGCTCCGGCACTACTGGGTTCCGCCGGGCGGCGCGCGCGCGGGGCGCGAGTCGTTCGAGGAGGCCGCGCTCAGGGAACTGCGCGAGGAGACAGGCCTCCGGCTGGAGGGGGTCGTGCATCACGTCTGGGATCGCGTGACCCGCTTCCCGTCGCGCGGGTCCGTCGTCGAGCAACACGAGAAGTACTTCTTCGCGGAGGAGCCCGTCGCCGGGGGCCGGGTTTCCACGCACGGTACGGAGGAGCTGATCTCCGGCCACCGCTGGTGGCCGCTTCCCGAGCTGCTCTCCTCCGACGAGGTCTTCTTTCCCAGGAGGCTGCCGGAGCTCCTCGAGGACCTGCTCGCCCGTGGCGTGCCCGATGGTCCTCCGCGGCTTGCTGATTGAACAGTCGCCCGGTCGCGGCCCGTTTCAGGGCCTGACGTCGAGCGACGCTTCGCCCATTTTCTGCTTGGCCGGTCAAGGCGCAGTTGCGATTTGCATGATAATCTAAAGTCTATGTTTGAACGTGCCCTCTCTCTCCCCGATGCTGGCGCGGAGACGTTTTTCCTGTGGGGGCCCCGGCAAGCGGGGAAGAGCACCCTGCTGCGGCGGCGCTACCCTGACGGAATCTGGTTCGACCTGCTGAAGGCCGACGAGTTCCGCCGCTATGTCTCCCGCCCCGAGCTGCTGCGTGAGGATCTGGAGGCGGCCGATGCCGACCGGGCCCGACAGGTCGTCATCGACGAGGTTCAGAAGGTTCCAGCGCTGCTCGACTAGTTGCAATGGCTCATAGAGAAACGCGGTCTGCGCTTTGCCCTCTGCGGCTCCAGCGCCCGCAGGGTCCGCCGTGGCGCGGCGAATCTCCTGGGGGGGCGGGCCCTGCGCTACGAGTTGCGCGGGCTGACGGCGGGCGAGGTCGGCGACTCCTTCGATCTCGACCGTGCGCTCAACCACGGCTATCTCCCGAGGATCTACGAGTCCGGGCAGCCCCGCCGTCTGCTCGATGCCTATATCGCCGACTACCTCCGGCAGGAGGTCGCCGCAGAGGGGCTGGTGCGCAACCTGCCCGCGTTCTCCGAGTTCCTCGACGCGGCCGCCCTGAGCGACGGTGAGCCCGTCAACTATTCGAGCGTCGCCCGCGAGTGCGGCGTTTCCGGTCCCACCGCCAAGGCCTACTTCGGCATCCTGGAGGACACGCTGCTCGCGCGGTGGCTTCCCGCCTGGCGCCGGCGGGCCAAGCGCCGGCTTCTGGCTGCCCCGAAGCTCTACTTCGAGGACGTGGGCGTGGTGAACCGGCTCGCGCGCCGCGGGGAGGTGGAGCGCGGCTCCGACTCCTACGGGAAGGCGTTCGAGAACTGGGTGTTTCATGAGCTCTCGGCGTACGTCGCGTACCGCGACCTCGACGAGCGACTCACGTACTGGCGGTTGCCCAGCGGGATCGAGGTCGACTTTGTGCTGGGCGACATGCGGCTCGCGATCGAGGCGAAGGCCAGCGTGCGCGTCGCCAGCCACCATCTGCGGGGGCTCCGGACCCTGGCGGAGGAGCACCCCGGCGTCGCCCGCAGAATCGTCGTCTGTCTCGAGCCGCGCGCCCGGAGGACCAGCGGTGGCATCGACATCCTCCCGGCCACCGACTTCGCGCGCCGCCTCTGGCAGGGCGATCTGGCCTGACGAAGCGCCGCGCATGCGGCTCCGTGCGTCCCCAGCTGTCCCACCCGCCGCGAGCCCGAGACCTCGACGGCCACCGGCGGCTCGCGCGCACCGCCGTCGGCGCGCCGGGCCACGCGGCCGCCTCCCCGACCCGGGCGACGGTTCGCGGTACGGTAGGTGCCGCGCACCGCGACGCCTGGCGGATGCGCCGACTGCCGTGCCCGGAGGTGGACATGAAGCTGAGCAGCGACGATATCGACATCCCCGCGACATCGGTCAGCGTCTACGACGCCATCTTCCACCGGCGCAACGTCAAGGCGTTCACCGACGAGCCGGTCTCCCGTGATGCGCTTGAGCGCCTCTTCGCCGCGGCCATCTGGGCTCCCAATCACCGGCTCACCGAGCCGACCCGTTTTTTCGTCGTTCCGAGGGAGAGCTCGACTCGCCGGAGGCTCGGGGACATCGCTTGGCAGACCACCTATGACGGCGTGGCCAATCCCGACCCGGACAGGAAGCGGCGCGCCGCGGAGGACAGCAGGGACCGCGTGGTCGGCGCGCCCGCCATGGTCTACGTGTACAGCCTGCCGGGGGATGACGAGGAGATGACGAGGGAGAACTACGCCAGCTCCTGCTGCGCCGTGCAGAACATGGCCCTCGCGGCCGTCGCCGAGGGCCTACGCCTCGGCTGGAGCACCGGCCGCCTCACGCGACTCCCCGGCCTTGCCCGGCTGCTGGGTGCGGACGAGGACTGGACGATGGTGGGAGTCGTCTTCCTCGGGAGGGCCGCAGCGTCCCCGACGGCGCAGCGTACGCCGCACCGGGACGTCGTCAGCTGGCTGGAGTGACCGGGGCTGGTCCCGCGTGGCGCGTCGTCGAAGCCCCGACTGCTGCCGCCCCCCGCCGGCAGTGGCGCGATCCGCCGGGGCTCATCCCCGGGCGTCGGGCACGACCCCCTCGCCCCTAGTCGGCTCCCGCGACGGCGAGGAGGGTGAGGACGGGCGCGAGCGCGGCGA
>VYDC01000155.1:0-3080 GCA_009843585.1 Chloroflexota bacterium
CCGAGAGCACGGCCTCCGTGACGTGGGGATCCTTGTCCCATCTCTCGGACCAGGCGCGGGCGTAGGGGCTGGGCTCGAAGTGCGCGCGCGGGAGGATCCGGCCCTCCGCGGCCGAGACGATGCGCTGCGTGAGAACCAGCACGTCGCCTTCTTCGAGGGGCGTCCCCTGCGCCGCGGACGCCTCGGCGATGAGCGCGGCGAGGTCGTCGCCCTCCCGGATGCGGGGGAGCCCGGCGATCCCGATCATGCGCATCTCTGGTGGCGCCATCACCGCCCGATCATCGCACGCCGCCCGGCCGAGCGGTGGGCCTCGTCGCCGCGGAGGCGCACCGCCCCCGCCGGCCGCCCTACTCCCCCTCCGGCAGGCCCGCGATGCGGATGCCGGTGTGGGCGCGGTGTCGGCCGTTGATGCCGATCAGGAGGATCGTGATCCCCTCCACGAAGCGGGAGTAGCGCAGGGGGCCGGCGTCGACGGCGCGCACGCCCGCGATCTGCTCGGCGAGCGCGCCGGTGCGACGCTTCCCCTCGGAGCCGCCGGTGAGGAGGACGTCGGCGTCCACCGGGAGATCGGGGTCGAGCAGGGTCTCAGCGTCGAGGTTGTGGAAGGCTCCGACGACCGTCGAGTCCGGGAGGAGTGCCGCCGCCTCCTCCGTCGCGGATCCGGCGGCGACCTCGACGGGGCGGGGACCGCGCTCGAAGCGCACCGGCACCACCGCGTCGACGACGAGCTTGCCCGAGAGCGGCCCTCGCAGCGCCTCGAGCGTGGGGGCGTGCGCGGAGTAGGGGACGGTCACGATCGCGAGCGTCGCCTCCGAGCAGGCCTCGGCGTTGCCGCCGCCCCGGAGCGCCCCGGCCCCGTCGCGCGCGGGGAGCGAGGCCTTGAGCTCGGCCGCGATCGAGGCGCCGCGCTCGGCGTCGCGGCTGCCGATGATCACGGTGTGCCCCGCCAGCACCAGCCGCGTCGCCAGGCCGCGCCCCTCCGGGCCGGTCCCGCCGATGATCGCGATCGTCTCCGCCACCGCTCGCCTCCTCTGGCCGTCTCTTCAGGGCGCGTCTGCCGGACAGGAGCACCATACAATGACCGCCGCGTGCCTCCCCGCTGCCGGCCGGGCGGGGCGCTCACGAGCGGTCGCGCCCCGCGGGCCGGCGCAGGGGAGGGCCAATGGCGCCAGCCACCGCGCCCGGGGCGGCCCTCGCCGACGCCTCCCCGCCGGCCCTGCTCGTTCGGGGCCTCTCCCACCTCTACCGGTCGCCGGCCGGCGACGTTGCGGCGCTCGACTCGGCCGCGCTCGCCGTCGGGGCCGGGGAGTTCGTCGCCCTGGTCGGTCCGTCCGGCTGCGGCAAGACCACGCTGCTCCGCATCGCCGCCGGTCTCCTCGCGCCGCGTCCGCAACCGGGCGACGCGGCGCCCACGGTGGAGCTCTTCGGCGCCTCCCCCGATGCCGCTCGTCGCGGGCGGTGGATCGGGCTCGTCGCGCAGGAGCCCGGGCTCCTGCCCTGGCTCACCGTGGAGCGCAACGTCAGACTGGCCGCCGAGCTCGCCGGAGTGCGTGCGGACGTGCCCGCGCTGCTCGAGCGCGTCGGGATAGCCGAGTTCGCCCTCCACCACCCCGCCGAGCTCTCCGGCGGCATGCGGCAGCGCGTCGCGCTCGCGCGCGCCCTCGCCCACGCGCCGCGCCTGCTGCTGATGGACGAGCCGCTCGGGGCCCTCGACGAGCTCTCCCGGGAGGCGCTGCGGCTGGAGCTGCTCGCCCTGTGGGAGCGCGACCGCGTCTCCGTCCTCTTCGTGACGCACTCCATCCGGGAGGCGGTCCTGCTCGCCGATCGCGTCTTCGTGATGGGCGAGCGGCCCGGGAGGGTCCTCGCCGAGCTCGACGTCGCGCTCCCGCGTCCGCGCGGCGAGGAGCTGGTGGCGACGCCCGCCTTCGTGGGGCTCGAGAGCGAGGTCCGGGCGGCGCTGGGCCGCAGGGGGGCACCGGCGTGAGCGGCGAGCATCGCCCGGCCGATCCCTCCGCGGCGAGGGCGCGCCGCCTCTCCGACGCGGCGGCGCTGGTCACGGCCGCCGCCCCGCCCGTGCTCGCTCTGGCCGTCCTCGTCGCCGTCTGGGAGGCCTGGGTGCGTCTCGGGCAGGTACGCGAGTACCTGCTGCCGCCGCCGTCGGCCGTCGGCGCGGCTCTCGTCGACGAGCCGGGGCGCTACGCCACCGCCGCCGCCGAGACCGCGGCGGCGGCGGCCGGGGGACTGGTGCTCGCGACGGTCGCGGCAATGCTGCTGGCCGTGGCCATGGCGCACTCGCGCGCCGTGGAGCGCGCCCTCTACCCGCCGGCGCTCCTGCTCAAGCTCACGCCGATCGTCGCGGTCTACCCGCTGTTCACGATCTGGTTCGGCTTCGGGCTCTGGCCGAAGATGCTGGTGGCGGCCCTGATCACCTTCTTCCCCACCCTCGTGAACGCGGTCGTCGGGCTCCGCTCGGTCGACCCGGCGGCGCTCGACCTGCTGCGCTCGCTCGATGCCTCGCCCCCGCAGATCCTGATGCGGCTCCGGCTCCCCTCCGCGTTGCCCTACCTCTTCGCGGCGCTGCGTATCTCCGTCCCGCTCGCGCTGATCGGGGCGGTGGTGGCGGAGTTCCTCTCGGGCGACGGAGGAATGGGACAGCTCATCCTGATCGCGAATGGGGACCTCGACACGGCGACGCTGTTCGCGGCCGTGGTGGTGCTGGTGGCGCTGGGCGTGCTTCTCACCGGCCTGCTTGCGTATAGTGAGCGCCGCGTGCTCTTCTGGCACGCCTCCACCGGCGACATGTAGCGCCGGCGGGCACACCGCCGATGCATGTCGCCTCCGCGCCCGGCAGCGCCGGCGTCGCGGGACGGTCGGTACACGGCGTGCAGCGCCCGCGGCCTCGTCGCGGATGCGCGCCACGGATCACCGGGGTCTATCCACCATGCCCAGAGCAGCGATCTCGTGCGTGACCGCGCTGGCGGCGCTTGCCCTGACCGCGGCGGCGTGCGCCGGCGGGGGCGACGGCGGCGCCAGGGAGGTCACCTTCATGGCGGGCTTCCGCCCGCAGGCCAACCTCCCCT
>VYDC01000155.1:3090-12212 GCA_009843585.1 Chloroflexota bacterium
CCCCTTCGTCGCGGCCTACGTCGCCGACGCCAACGGCTACTTCGAGCAGGAGGGGCTCGCCGTCACCATCCGCCACTCCGCGGGCGCCGACGAGCACATCAAGCTGCTGCTCGAGGGCGATGTCGCCTTCACCACTGGGACGGCGGCTCAGTCCCTCAAGCAGCACGCCCAGGGTCTGCCGCTCCGCGCGATCGCCCTCTTCGGCCAGCGGGGCGATCAGGGCTTCGTGACGCGGGTCGGCTCCGGGATACGCTCGCCCGCCGACTTCCGGGGCCGCACGGTGGGCTTCAAGGCGGGAGTCGTGCCGGCCGAGCTCCACGCGCTGCTGGCGAGCGCGGGACTCTCGGTGGAGGACGTCCGTCTCCAGGCCGTGGGCTTCGATCCGCGCGTCTTCATCGAGGGGCAGGTCGACGTCTACCCTGTCTTCCTCAACAACGAGCCGGACACCATCCGCCGCGCCGGCGTCGAGATCAACGTGATCGATCCGCACGAGTTCGGAGTCCCCACCCTAGGCGTGGTCTACCTCGCCCGCGAGCAGACGGTGGCCGACGATCCGGAGCTCGTCGAGCGTTTCCTGCGCGCGACGCTGCGCGGTGCCGCGTGGGCCCGGGAGCATCCACGAGAGGCGGTGGAGATCACCCTCACCTTCGCCGAGGGCGCCGCCGCCGATCACCAGCGCTTCCTGCTTGAGACCGATCTCCGGAACGCGCATCGAGAGGACGGGATGGGCCGCTCCACGCCCGAGCAGTGGGAGGCTCTCGCCGGGGTGCTGCTGCGCCACGGCGTGCTCGAGAGCCCCGTCGACGCGGCGGCCGTCTTCGACGGGGAGGCGGTCGAGCGGATCTACGCCGACGGGCTCGAGCGATAGGGCGGCCGCCGGGAGAGGTCCGTCGGCGCCGCGGCCTCGTCGTCCACCGGGCCGCCATCGGCCGGGGAGAGCTCGACGTCGGCTGAGGCGGCCCACTCCCCGTCGAAGTAGATCGCGATCAGCCAGCGGCCGGCGCCGAGCGGCTCCTCCTGGTAGTGGCCGACCCACCAGGTCCCGCTGTCGCCCCCCCGCCAGCGCTCCGGCGGCGCTTCGTGGACGAGCTCTCCGTCTCGGAACACGACCCAGTGCATCCGGAGCACGCCCCCGGCCCCTGTGTAGTCGAAGAAGGCAAGGAGCCTCGACGCGTCGGGGTCGGGAGGCGCTCCGGGCTCCCCGGCGGGTCCGAGTGTCGAGGCGAAGGTGAGATCCCCGGCGACGGCCTGCGGCGGATCGGTGCCGACGTATGCGAGCCCGTCGGCGACGAGCGAGCCGTCGACCCATACCTCGAGCCGCCACTCGCCCGGCGGGACGCCGCTCGGGTTCGGCGCGATGAGCCGGTCGGTCACGACCGCGAAGTCGCCCTCGGTCCAGGTGTAGCTCGAGGAGAGTGCGTCCTGGAGCACCCCGTCCAGGATCCATCGCTCCTCGACCAGCGACCCGTCCGGGATCCCCTGCGCCGCGAACTCGTAGTAGAGGGCGGGAAGACCCTGCACGGGGAACCGCGTGTAGTCGAACAGAGAGGTTCGCCCTCCGGAGGCGAGCGCGTTCTCGGCGAAGGCGGGCCCGCGGATCACCACGGACGGGAGGGCGGGGCCAGCGGAGTCGGCGCGCTCCACGGGAGGCGCCGCGCGCTGGGGCGAGGGCCGGTAGCGGAGGCTCGGCTCGGCCGCGCGGGCCGCCTCGATCAGCGGCGCGGCCAGCGCCGCCGGACGCGCGGTGCCGAGCGTGGCCTCCTCGTCGTGCTGGAGCTGAACCAGCAGGCCGACGAAGCTGCCCGCAGCGGTGAAGGCCCCTCCTCCGTCCATCCCGGCCGGCAGCCGCGCGTTCAGGTCGAACCAGGCACGGCCCTCCACGCCCAGCTCGGCTCTCGTCCCGATGAGTGAGGCAGGCGCGACGGAGGCCGCGGCGACCTCACCCTGGCCGGCGTAGCCGAAGAGGCGCAGCTCCTCCTCCGGCTGGACGGCGGCGGAGTTGCCGAACCGGACCGCAGGCGGCGAGAACTCGGCCGCGTCGAGCGGCTCCCCGCGATAGGCGCTGACCGCCCGGAGCACCGCGAGGTCGTGGTCGGGCTCCGCGGCCACGATCTCCGCCTCGTAGAGCAGGATGACCGGATCGCCCGGCTCCGCGCTGTAGCCGACCGCGAGCACCGTGTACGCCTTGCTGCCGTCGGGGAGGAAGGGATCCACGAGCGGGAAGCTCGTGAGGATCAGCGCGCGCTCGCCGTCGACGACGACGCCGGAGCCGTGCCGGACCGCGCGCGACGCACCCTCGTCGAGGGCGACGATCTGCACGATGGAGGCCGCGAACGCGGCGTCGGGGAGCGTGTCTGCCTCATCGCGGGCGCCGGCGACGCCGACCTCGCCCGGCGGGACGATCGGCGTCGGCACCACTATGGGCGTCGGCGTCGGCGAGGGGGTCGGCGTGGCAGTCGAGGTCGCCGTGGCCGTGCCCGGGATCAGCTCGGCCGTGCGATCGCACGCGGCGACGACGAGCGCGGCCAGCGCGAGCGCCAGACAGAGTGCCCGTGATCGCATCGCTCGCTCCGCACGCTGGCGCCGCCCGAGCAGGCCCCGACGACATGCTGCTCGCACACGGCCTGCTGCGTCGATGCCGATCATCGGCGCTCGGCGCCGTGAAGGGCCAGCGGGGTTCCGGCCGGCCGCCGGAGACGACCGGCCGGAACCCGCATGCCGGTTGCCCGGGTCGCTCAGGGAGCGTCGGCCGGCGGGAGCTCGACGGCCCGCCCGGCGACGAGCAGCCAGACGCGGTCGGCGGCGGCGCCGACCTGCTGGTTGGCGCTTCCCAGCAGGTCGCGGAAGAGTCGTCCGAGCGGGCCGGCCGGGACGATCCCGCTCCCTACCTCGTTGCTCACGACGATGGTCGGCCCCCGGTGGTGCGCGATGGCGCGGAGCAAGATGTCGACCTCCGCGCCGATCCGCGCCTCCAGGCCCTCCCGCGCGTCGGACCCCATCGCGGCCGACGGCGCGCCGTCTTCGGAGATGTCCTCGACCCCGGGCGCCGCGAGCAGGAGGTTCGAGAGCCAGAGCGAGAGGCAGTCGAGGAGGACGCAGGCCTCCGCCCCCGCCTCGGCGAGCGCCGCGGCGGGGGAGAGCGGTGCCTCGACGGTGCGCCACGCCGGCGGTCTGGCGGCGCGGTGCCGCGCGACGCGATCCCGAAGCTCGTCGTCGAGCGCCTCCATCGTCGCCACGAAGACGACCGGGCTCCCGGTCCGGGCCTCGGCCTCGGCGAGTCGCACGGCGAAGCGGCTCTTCCCCGAGCGGGCGCCGCCGGTGACGAAGTAGAGCGCTCCCATCACGCCCCCGCCTGCGGCGCGGAGGGCGCGGCGCGGCCGGCGCTCACGGGAGTTCCGTCGCGACGAGCCAGCCGCGATCCGAGCCGGCGAGGATGGCCAGCCAGAGCACGGCCTGTGCGACCTCGACCACGGCGCCGTGCGTGTCGCCGGTGACGCCGCCCAGCATGCGGGCCGCCGCCCCCGCCGTCGCGAGCGCGGAGGCGCCGGCGAGCGCGAGGAGGAGCAGCCCCGGCGCGCCGAAGAGCACGACCGCCGCCCCCGCGGCGGTCGCGGTCGCGAGCGGGACGGCGAGCGGCCAGAGCGCGGTCGCGGCGGCGTGCCCGAGGCCCGAGGAGCGCGCGGGCCGGTAGCAGGCGGCGGCCGGCACCACCGCCCAGCGGGCGAGCGCCGGCGCGAGCAGGAGCGCCGCCCCTCGCGCCGCTCCGTCGAGGGCGGCGAGCGCCGCCCACTGCGCGAGCAGGAGCAGGACGAGGGCCGTCACCCCCGCCGGTCCCGCGGTGCCCTCGCGCATGAGCTCGAGCCTCGCCTCCCGCTCGCGCTGAGCGGCGAGGCCGTCCGCCGTGTCGGCGACCCCGTCGAGATGGAGCGCTCCGGTGGCGAGCGCGAGCGCGGCGAGCAGGAGGGCCGCCGCCGCGGTCGGGGGCAGGAGCCCGGCCAGGCCGCGGTCGAGCGCCCACAGCGCTGCGCCCAGGAGCAGGCCCACCGCCGGGAACCACGCCAGCGCCGCGCCGACGCGTGCGTCGTCCCAGGTGCGGACCCGGCGCAGCCGCAGCGTCGTCAGGAACTCCAGCGCGATCAGCGGGTCGTGCCGGGCAAGGCCCCGCCTCCACACCTCAGGCCTCCCGCCGGGCACCGCCGGTCGCCCCGCTGATGCGCGCCTCGTCGAAGGTCGCCATCTCGTCCAGGAGCCGGCAGGCCGCGTCGCAGAGCGCGATCCCGAGCGCGGCCCCCGTCCCCTCCCCCAGCCGGAGGCCGAGGTCGAGAAGCGGGTCGAGCCCGAGCTGTTCCAGCGCGACCCCGTGGCCGGGCTCCGCCGAGCGGTGCGCCGCCACCAGGTAGGGGGCGCAGGCCGGGGCGATCTCGACCGCGACGAGCGCGGCGGCGGAGGCGATCAGCCCGTCCACCACCGCGGGGACGCGGCCGGCCGCCGCGCCGATGTAGACGCCGGCGAGAACGCCTATCTCGAAGCCGCCGAGGGAGGCGAGGAGACCCACGCCGTCGTGGGCGCCCGCGGCCGCGTGCCGCGAGAGCGCGCGCTCGACGGCGTCGAGCTTGCGGTCGTAGCCGGCGTCGTCGACGCCCGTCCCCCGGCCGGTGACGGCGCGCGCCGGCTGCCCGGTGACCGCACCGACGAGGGCGGCCGCCGCCGTCGAGTTCCCGATCCCCATCTCGCCGCAGCCGACGATGTCGACCCCCGCCCGGGAGCGCTCGCCGTCCAGGAGCGCGATCCCGCTGGCGACGGCCCGCTCGGCGAGCCCTCGTCCCATCGCCGGGCGCTCGGCGATGTCGTCGGTCGCGCCCCCGAGGCGCAATCGCAGGAGCGCCGGGTCGTCGGGCGTCGGGCCCCGGACGCCGGCGTCGACGACCTGGACCCGCGCGCCCGCATGCCGGGCGAGCACGTTGATGGCGGCGCCGCCGGCGAGGAAGTTGGCCACCATCTGCGCCGTGACGTCCTGGGGGTAGGCGGAGACGCCGCGCGCGGCGACGCCGTGATCGCCGGCCGCCACGACCAGCAGCCGGCGGTCGAGGCGCGGTCGCGGGCGTCCGGTCACCGAGGCGATCTGCTCCGCGAGCGCCTCCAGCCGCCCCAGCGCCCCGGGGGGCTTGGTGAGCCGGCGCTGGCGCTCCCGCGCCGAGCGGGCGGCCGCCGCGTCCGGCGCCGCGATGCTGCCGGCCGCGGAGCGGATGCGCGCGGCGGCCTCCTCCACGATCCGCTCGCGGTCGGCCCTCAGTAGTCGATCCCCGGCTGCGCCTTGATGCCGCTCTGGTAGGGGTGCTTGACCTCGGTCATCTCGGTCACGAGATCGGCGAACTCGACGAGCTGTGCCGGGGCGGCGCGGCCGGTGAGGATGAGATGCACGTCCGGCGGGCGCGCGGCGAGCACGGAGACGACGGCGTCCGCGTCGAGCCAGCCGTAGCTGATCGGGTACGTGATCTCGTCGAGGACGACGAGATCGTAGCGCCCGGACCCGATCTTCTCGCGGGCGAGCTCCCAGCACTCTCTGGCGAGCGCCTTGTCCTTCTCGATGTCCTCGGAGAGCCAGGTGAAGCCGTCGCCCAGGGGGATCATCTCGATCCCCATCGCCGCCGCGGCCCGCGTCTCGCCGAAGTGCGACGTGGTCGACTTGATGAACTGGAGCCAGCAGACTGACCAGCCGCGGCCCCACGCGCGCATCGTGACGCCGAGCGCGGAGCTCGTCTTCCCCTTGCCGTCCCCGGTGTAGAGGAGCACGAGCGGGTGCCGCTTGCGGAAGAGGCCCTCCCACTGCTTGGGAGGCTGGGCAACCTCCTCCGGGCCGCCGGGCTCCGCGGCCCCTGCGAGATCGTGCCCGTCGCGGGCCTCTGGCATGGATCGGTCCTCCCGTTCGTACGGTACACCGGGCCGTGCGCCGGGGGCGCGCCGGCGCGGCTCGCGGCTGCCGGACGTCGGCGCTACGCTCGGGTGCCTGCGGGCGGGGTGCTGAGGGAGCGGACGACGTGGAGGGCGGCACCGTCGTGAGCGGCGACCCCTCGACCGGCACCGAGGTGCGCGACGCCCGCAGGGAGGATCTCCCGCAGCTGCTCGCGATCTACAACCACTGGGTGCTGACGAGTCCCGCCACCTTCGACATCGAGCCGCTCAGCGGTGAGGCGTGGGAGCGCTGGTTCGAGGGGCACCGCGCCCCCGACCGTCCCGTCCTGGTGGCGGAGGCCGCGCCGGGCGGCGGGGGTCGCGGCAGGCTCCTGGGAGGGGCGTGGCTCTCCACCTGGCGCGTGCGTCCCGGCTTCGCCCGCACGGCCGAGTCCTCGATATACCTGCACCCGGACGCGCGCGAGCAGGGCGTCGGGCGCGCGCTCTACTCCGCCCTCATCGCGCGCGCCCGCTCGCTCGGCCTGCACACCCTGATCGCCGTCATCACGCCCCCCAATCCCGGGTCGACCGCCCTCCACCGGAGCCTCGGCTACGAGCGGGTGGGGATGACGCGGGAGGTCGGCTGGAAGTTCGAGCGCTGGCAGGACAGCGAGATCTGGCAGCTGATGCTCGATCGCGCGCCGCGCCCGGCCGATCGCCGCACCGGGCGTTGACAAGCGCTCCCGTCGCTGTATGCTACTTTTGTCACAATCACGTATGAGAGGCATGCGTGAGGTGATAACGCCCGACGCGGGCGCTGCCTAATCCCCCATCGGGGGGACCGGGGGAACCACTTCTGGGGTGAACCCTCTTCGGAGGGCGGGTGACTCTGCTCCACCCGAACCCGTCAGCTTACCCCGGCGGCAGATGAGCAGGCCCCGGCCGGTGGGATGCCGGCACGGACCCTCCTGCGGGAGGTTCGCGCCACCCGGTGGCGCGAGGAGGCCTGACTGCCGTGATCCACTCACCCCCACCCCGCAACTGCCCGCGCTGCCGTGGCCTGATCATCGTCGAGGACGACTGGTACGGCTCGTTCGGCACCTGCGTGACCTGCGGCTACGTCCACGAGACGCAGCGCGCCGATCCCGCAGACCTGCTGGCCGAGGAGCAGCTCGCCGCTGGCAAGCAGCGGCGGCGCCAGCCCTCGCACGGCAAGCTCCGCCTCTAGACCCGACCCCCGCGCGGGAACGGGCTGCACGCCGCCCCTCGCGGGGCGGGGCGCGCCGCCGCATGCGCGGGGCAGCGGGAGGCGGACCGTCCTCGCTCAGGCCCGCGCCGGGCCGTGCCCCGCGGGACGCCGCTCAGGCGTCCCGCGGTCCGCGCGCATGGTGGAAGAGCCAGTACTCGTAGGCGTCCTGCAGCGCCATCCACGAGGCCTCGATCACGTCGGTCGACGCGCCGACGGTGCGCCAGAGCGAGAGGCCGTCTGACGACTCGATGAGCACGCGCACCGCGGCGTCGGCGCCGCCGCTCGGGTTGATGATGCGCACCTTGTAGTCGAGCAGGTGCACGCGATCGAGCTCGGGGTACGACTCGAGCAGGGCGCGGCGCACGGCGAGGTCGAGGGCGGAGACGGGACCGTTGCCGTCGGCGGCGGTCTGCGAGAGCCGGTCGCCGACCCGCACCTTCACCATTGCCTCCGCCTGCATCTCGTTCTCGTCGCTCCCGTGCCCGTGGCGGCGGCGCTCGACGATCAGGAAGTCCTCGAGGTCGAAGGGAGCCTGGTAGCCGCCGAGCGAGCGGCGGACGAGGAGCTCGAACGAGGCCTCCGACGACTCGTACTGGAAGCCGCGCGCCTCCTGCTCCTTGACGTGCTCGAGCACCACGCGCGCCTGCGCCTCGCTCAGCTCGAGCTCGACGCCCTGCTCGCGCAGCTTCTCCACGATATTGCGGCGCCCCGAGAGCTCGGAGACGAGCACGCGCTCGGTGTTCCCGACGCTCCCGGGATCGACGTGCGTGTAGGAGCCGGCCGACTTCGTGATCGCGGCGACGTGCAGCCCCGCCTTGTGCGCGAAGGCGCTCTGCCCCACGTAGGGCTGGCTCTTGTTCGGGATCATGTTCGCGAGCTCGTCGGCGAAGCGCGCCGTCTCGGTGAGCCGGGCCAGCTGCTCGTCGCTCACGACGTCGATGCCGAGCTTGAGCTTCAGGTTCGCCACGACGGAGATCATGTTGGCGTTGCCGGTGCGTTCGCCCCATCCGTTCACGCAGGCCTGGACCTGCGTTGCGCCGGCCTCCACGGCGAGCAGCGTGTTGGCGACGGCGATGTCCGCGTCGTTGTGCACGTGGATCCCGATCTCGCAGTCCACGGCGTCCCGGGCGGCGCGTACGCCCGCCACCACCTCGCCCGGAAGCGAGCCGCCGTTGGTGTCGCAGAGGGTGACGGTGCCCGCGCCTGCGCCCTCGGCGGCGCGCAGGGTGGCGAGCGCGTATGCGGGATCCTCCTGGAAGCCGTCGAAGAAGTGCTCGGCGTCGAAGACGACCTCTCGGCCCTGGGCGACGAGATGCCTCACGGAGTCCGCGATCATCGAGAGGTTCTCCTCCTCGGTCGTCTCGAGCACCTCGATGACCTGCTTCGCCGAGGACTTCCCGACGATGGTGATGACCGGCGTCTTCGCCTCGAGCACGGCGGCGATGGCGGGATCGCTCGCGGCGTCCCCGCCCGCGCGCCGCGTCGAACCGAAGGCGACGAGCCGGGCGTGCCGCAGCCCGAGCTCGCCCGCGCGGCGGAAGAAGTCCGCGTCCTTCGGGTTGGAGCCGGGATAGCCGCCCTCGATGTAGTGGACGCCCATCTCGTCGAGCTTCCTCGCCAGCACGAGCTTGTCCTCGAGCGAGAGGGAGATGCCCTCCATGCCGAGGCCATCCCGGAGCGTGGTGTCGTAGAGGCGGATCGGGTATCGCCGCGGCTCCTGCGCTGACGGGTCGCGGTCGGCGCCGGCGGCGCGTGTCGTCTCGGATGCGGTCATGGGGTTCACTCGCAAGGCTGGGCGCCGCCCCGGTCATCAAGGTGGCGAGAGGGGTGGTCGTTCGTGGCGGCGCCGCGTGCCGGCCGGCCGGCCAGCGCACCGCCTCTGCGGCTAGGCGATGGCAGCCGCCGCCGGCCACCCGGGCCGGACGGCGCGCACCACCTCCACCGCGTTCACTGCCTCTGGCATGGTGCAACGATTCTAGGG
>VYDC01000086.1:0-1995 GCA_009843585.1 Chloroflexota bacterium
CTGCTCGAGCTGGCGGCTGTAGACGTCCTCGAGCGTGTGGCGGGGCCTGAGCACGAAGTAGAGCGGCAGCCCGACGATCGGGAAGGCGAGGGCGATAGCCAGCGCCGTGAGGTGGGAGACGATGTCGCGCGTGCGCGCGCGGATGTCGCGGTAGACCCAGATCACGGTGACGGCCCAGATGAGGGCGCCGTAGCCGCCGACGACGAGGGCCACGAGGCGGAGGGTCGACGCGATGTCGCCGCCGGGCCATCCGATCCCGATATCCACCCTCGAGGGCCTCCGTCCCCACCCCGGCGGGATCAGGCTACCACGGGCCGCGGCGAGGCTCCCCGCCTGCCGCGCGCTCCCGGGCGCGCCGCCGGGCGCGGGGCGGGCCTGAAGCCGTCTTGTCCCTCCGGGCGCGCGTCGGGGGGCGGTACAATCCGCCCAGTCCCCGTGAGCGGAGCCCCATGAGCGAGGGAGTCGACGGGAGGGCCGGCGAGCCGGCCGCCGCGGGCGAGGCCGCCCTCGCCCGGGCCTCGCTGAACCCGCGCCAGCGCGAGGCCGTGGAGTCGGGCGACGGCGCGCTGCTCATCCTCGCCGGGCCCGGATCGGGGAAGACGCGCGTCATCGCCTACCGCGTCGCGCACCTGGTCGGCGCGCGGCGCATCCCCCCGGAGCGCATCCTCGCGGTCACCTTCACCAACAAGGCGGCCCGCGAGATGCGCGAGCGGGTGGAGTCCCTGATCGGGCCCCGCGCGCACTCGCTCACGCTCGGCACGTTCCACGCGGTCTGCGCGCGCATCCTGCGCCGCCGGGGGAGCGTCGTCGGGGTGCCTCAGGACTTCCAGATCTACGACACCGACGATCAGCGCGCGCTCGTGCGGCGCATCGAGTCCGAGCTCCAGATCGATCCGCGGCAGTTCGCCCCCGGCGCCGTGCTGGCGACGATCTCAAGCGCCAAGAACCGCCTCACCGGCCCCGACGCCTACGCGCGCTCCGTCGGCGACTACTTCGAGGAGATCGTCGCCCGCGTCTACCACCGCTACGAGCAGGCGCTGCGCGGTGCCGGCGCCGTCGACTTCGACGACCTGCTGCTGCTCGTCGTGCAGCTCTTCGACGTCGATCCCATGGCGCGGGACGACTACGCGGAGCGCTACCTGCACGTGCTGGTCGACGAGTTTCAGGACACCAACCTCGTGCAGTACCGCCTCGCGCGGCAGCTCGCCTCCGTCCACGGCAACATCACCGTGGTCGGCGACCCCGATCAGGCGATCTACTCCTGGCGCGCGGCCGACGCGCGCAACCTCCAGCACTTCACGCGGGACTTCCCCTCGGCCCGGCGCGTCCTGCTGGAGCAGAACTACCGCTCCACGGGGCGCATCCTCCGCGTCGCGCGCTCGGTGCTCGCGGGCGACTCCGAAAGGCCGGAGAAGGGGCTGTGGACGGAGAACCCCGAGGGCGACCGGGTGGCGCTCTGGGACCTCCGCGACGACGAGGAGGAGGGGCGGGCCATCGGCATGGAGGTGCGCCGGCTGCTGAACGACGAAGGCCGCCTCCCCGCCGAGATCGCGGTCATGTACCGCACCAACGCCCAGTCGCGCGCCGTCGAGGAGGCCCTCCTCGAGGGCGGCGTCCCGTACCGCATCGTCGGCGGGACGCGCTTCTACGACCGGCGCGAGGTGCGCGACCTGCTCGCCTACCTGCGCCTGGCGCACAACGGCTCGGACGTGATGGCCTTCCGCCGCATCGCGAACGTGCCGGCGCGCGGCATCGGAGGCCGGAGCGTCGACGCGGTGGTAGCCGCCGCCGCCGCGCTGGAGGTCTCGCTGCCCGAGGCGGCCGCCCGCGTGGGCGCCGGCGAGGCCCATGCCGGGCTGCCGCCGGTGAGGGCCGACATCCGCCGCGCCCTCGCGGGCTTCGCCGAGACGATGGAGACGCTCGGGAGAGCGGCCGCCGCGCTCCCCGTCAGCGGCCTGCTCGAGACGATCCTCGCCGTCACCCGCTACCGGGACG
>VYDC01000086.1:2005-8508 GCA_009843585.1 Chloroflexota bacterium
CGTCCCCGACGCCGTCACGCTCACGACGCTGCACGCGGCGAAGGGGCTCGAGTACGAGGTCGTCTTCCTCGCCGGGCTCGAGGAGGGGCTGCTCCCCCACTCGCGCTCGCTCGACGATCCGCAGGAGCTCGCCGAGGAGCGCCGCCTGCTCTACGTGGGGGTCACGCGCGCGAGGGAGCGCCTCTACCTGACGCACGCGCAGCGCCGCTTCCGGAACGGCTACTACCGGGCGTCCACCCTCTGCCGCTGGGTGGACGCGCTCCCGGGATCCGATCTCGCGCGCCCGTCGAGGAGGCGGCGCGGCGCCTCCTCCGGCCGGACGGGATGGGCGGCGGCGCGCGCGGGCGCGGAGGAGCGCCGCGCCGCCTCTCCCGGCGCCGCCGGCGGGGCGGCGGGCGCTGCGGCTGCGGCCGACCCGCCCGCGTTCGCCCCGGGCGATCGGGTTGAGCACACGGTCTTCGGCGAGGGCGTGGTCGTGAGCTGCGAGGCGCTGCCCGGCGACCAGCAGGTCACGGTCGCCTTCGCGGGGAAGGGTGTGAAGAGGCTGCTCGTCTCCTACGCCCCGCTCTCGCGCCTCTGACCCCCGGGCGCGGGAGGCCGGATCACTCCCCGAGCAGCTCCGCGAGGCGGTCGTCGTCGACCAGGGCCGCCATCAGCTCGCCGGCCCGCTCGATCTTCGCCTCGCCGGCAAACGGCGTGCTCCCGAAGATCCCCTCGACGTCGCGGACCGTCTCGACGGTGCCCTCGGGGGCGAGCAGGAGCGTCGTGTCGCGCCCCGCGGCGGCGCGGTCGAGCAGGTAGGGGCTCGGCTCGGAGCCGCCGGAGAGCACCAGGCAGCTCACGCCGCTGCGGAGTGCGCCGAGCGCGATGTCGACCTTCTCCGCGCGCGTCACCACCGCCGTGCGCGGGTGGCGCTCGAAGTAGGAGACGTCGGTCGCGTCGTGCGAGATGGCGCCGACCAGGATGTGCTCGATGATCGCCGCGTCGCCCTCGAGCGAGCGCGCCAGGACGCGGGCGCCGCTCGCCTCGATGAGGCGCCCCACCGTGGGGGCGGCGAGCAGCCGGTCCTCGGGGAGGCGCAGCGATCCGGGGGCGCCCGGCGGGACGCCGCCCGCGCGCGTCCGCACGAGCTCTCCGCCGTCGGGCGCCGCTGCCTCGACGCCCTCGGGCGCGACGAGCAGGCTCCGCGCGCCGAGCCTCCCGGCGAGCCCGGCCGGGGCGCCTGCGGGAGGCGTCTCGAGGACCAGCACCCCGTCCCCGTCGGGTCGGAGCTCGTCGAGCGCGTCGGGCTCAAGCGGCGCGCCGCCGCCTGAGGCGAAGGGGAGTGCCGCGAAGAGCTCGGCGTCCCCGGCCGCGCGATCGTCCCCGGCGAGGCGCTCCACGCGAACGGCGCGCCCCGTCCGGGCGATCCGGCCGGCCAGGCCCACCGCGACGGTGCTCGCCCCCGCGCCCGCCTCGACGCCCCCTACGAGCAGGATCGCCATGGTCCCCCCGACCGGCTGCGGCCGCCCGGAACCGCCTCGCCGGGCGCGGCGAGAGCCTCTCCGCGGGCGCCGGGGGCGAGTCTGCCGGGACGCGCCGCCGCTCGCAAGGAGGCCCGCTCGCTCCGCGCCCGGACCCCCGTCAGGGCGCGGCGGCGCGTCCGGTCCCGGCGGGGACGCGGCGCGTGAAGAACTTGATCCGGTAGCCGTCGGGAGCGGCCAGGGTCAGCGAGTAGGCCCATACCTCCTCGACGACGGGCGGCAGCGCCGGGAGCCGCCCCGAGAGCTCTTCCCTGAAGGCATGCACGTCCGCCACCTCCATCGCCCCGCGGCTGCGCTCGTCGTCGGCGCCGGCCTCCGCGTCGTCGACGATCTCGATGCCCCAGTCGCGCGTGCCGAAGCAGGCGCCGCGGCGATCCTCCCCGTGGTACTCGACGAAGACGGGCCAGCCCAGCACCTCGCCGTAGTAGCGGTAGCACTCGTCGAAGCGCGACGTGCGGATCACGGTGCGCGTGCAGACGATGTCCATCGAGGCCTCCTGTCCCGGTCCTATCCGCGCATGAAGTCGAGGACGGCGGCGACCCAGGCCCCGGGCTGCTCGTCGACGATGTCGTGCGTGCCGCCCTCGAGCTCGACGTAGGAGAGGTCGGGATGGGCATCCCTCGCGCGACAGGTCACGCGGTAGAGATCCTCCCCGGTGTTCGTGAGCAGGAGCGCGGGGACGGCGAGCTGTCGGAGCGCCGCCTCCAGGTCGTACTCGAAGACGGCGATGTAGCCGTACCACTCCGTCTCGCGCACCTGCAGCATCTCGATCACGCAGCGCGTCATCGCGCGGAGGTCGGTGTAGCCGGTCGTGACGCGGAGCCGGCGCTCCCAGGGCTCGAGGAGCTGGCTCCCGTCCTCCCGGATCTCCGGGGCGCGCTCCGGGAGCCGGCCCAGGTAGCGGGCGCGCTGCTCGGCGGTGAAGTAGGGGACGCCGTTCAGGACAAGCCGCGAGACCCGCTCCGGGTGCGCGCGGCCGAGCTCGCACGCGGTGACAGCGCCGGTGTGGTGCCCGAGCACCGTCGCGCGCGGCACGTCGAGCGCGTCGAGGAGCGCGAGCGCCGCCCCGGCGTACGCATCGGCGCTCGGCCTCCCTGAGAGCGGGTCGGACATCCCGTAGCCCGGCGTGTCGGGCGCCAGCACGCGCACGCCCGCCGCCTCGAGCAGCGGGTAGGCGGCCTCCCACTGCAGGCTCGAGCTCGGCGTCTGGTGCAGCAGGAGGAGGACCTCCCCCTCCCCCGCCTCCCGGTAGTGCAGCTGCCCGGCGTCGAGGTCGATGTAGCCCCGCCGCGGTCCCCGCCTCGGCCGGCTCATGGGTTCTCCCGTCGCGCCGCCCACATCGTAGCGCGCCGCTCTGGACGCCGGCGCCGGGGCTCGGGCATGGTGCCATCGGGAGGATGATCATGACACGAGGTTATGTCACGGGCCGCTGGGGCCAGGTGCACTACCGCGCCTCGGGCGAGAGCGGCCCGACGGTGGTGCTGGTCCACGAGTCGCCGATCTCCTCCGAGGAGTACGCGCACGCGCTGCCGGAGCTCGGCCGCAGCGTGCGCGCCGTCGCCTTCGACACGCCGGGCTACGGCCTCTCCGACCCGCCGCCGGCCCCGCAGGAGATCCCGGACTACGCGGCCGCGCTCCTGGAGGCCGCCGACGTGCTGGGGCTCGGGGACTTCGCCGTCGTCGGCACGCACACCGGCGCCTCCATCGCCGTGCAGATGGCCGTGCAGGCCGATCCCGGGCGCGTCACGCACGCCGTTCTCTCCGGCATCCCGCTCATGCGGCCGGAGACCCGCGCCATGCTGCTCGAGACGTGGGCACCGGAGACGCCTCCCCGGCCCGACGGCTCGCACTTCGCCGAGGTCTGGGCACGCTACGCGGCGCAGGGCGATCCGCCGCCCGACTTCATCACCACGCTCGCCTGCTCGCTCTTCTCGGTCTGGGAGCGCTACAACTGGGCCTACAACGCCGCCTTCCGCTACGACCCGGCGCCCGATCTCCCCTCGCTCACCTGCCCGACCCTCTTCCTCACGGCCGCGTCCGATCTCCTGCTGCGCGCCGACGAGCGCGCGCTGCGGGTCGTCCCGGACGGCCGCCTGACGGTCGTCGAGGGGCGCTCGCACCCGCTCCCCTGGTGCGTGCCGGAGCGCTTCGCCCGCGAGATCGCCGCCTTCGTCGCGGGCGGCTAACGCGCCGCCGCCGGGCGCCCGGGCGCGCCGAGCCGCGGCATCACCTCGGCGGTGAAGCGCCGCATCGACTCCAGGACGCGCTCGTGCTCGAGGTCGCCCCAGCTGAAGGCGAGCATCACGCGGCGAACGCCCGCGTCTGCGAGCTCCGCCAGCTGCTCGCACGCCGTCTCGGGCGTGCCGAGGATGTAGGTCCGCTGGATCACGCTCGAGACGCCCTCCGCGGCCTCGACCGCCGCGGGAGCCGCCCCGGGCGCCTTCCACGCCTCCATCGGGGCGGATATCGAGGTCGTGTTGAGCATGCGCGAGGCCGCCCGCGCCGCGTTGGCGCGCGCCGTCGCCGGCGCGGCCGCCGCCCGCGCCTCTTCGTCGCTGTCGGCGAGGTGTATCGAGCGCGTGACGGCGCAGTGATCGAGCGCCCGGTCGACCGCCGCCTCGTCGTGCCCGGCCTCCCGAATCGCCTGCGCGAAGAAGGCGATCCGCTCGCGGGCCCGCCCCACCTCGAGGCGGGGCAGCAGGACCGGGTAGCCGCGGCCGGCGGCCCACAGCAGCGAGTCGTCCGAGAGCGAGGAGAGCGCGATGGGTGGATGCGGCCGCTGGATCGGCGCGGGGCGCACGCCGTGCACCTGCACGCGGAAGTGCTCGCCCTCGAAGGGACTGTAGTCCCCGGCCCACGAGCGCTCCATCAGCTCTATGGCCTCGAACATGCGCTCGCGCTGGCCCTCCGTGTCGACCCCGAAGCCCGCGTACTCGAACTGGTTGAAGGAGGAGCCGCGCCCGATCCCGATGGTGAGGCGGCCGCCCAGCAGGTTGTCGAGCTGGGACGTCTGGATCAGGAGCCGCGTCGGGTGGTGGAGGGCCATCTGCAGCACCGCGAAGCCGACGCGGATCCGCGTCGTGCGCTGCGAGAGCGCCGCGCCGAAGATCAGGGGATCGCCGAAGGCGCACTCGCCCGTGAAGTTGTGCTCGGTCAGCCACGCCGTGTCGAAGCCGAGCCGCTCCGCCTCCACGATCTGCTCGATCTGCTCCGTCAGGACGCGGTGGTCGTCGTCCGGCGAGGGCGAGTACGGTAGATGGAATGTGTCGAAGAGCATGGCGGCTCCTGCCGTGGCGCGCCGCCCTCTCGCGGCCGGAGGGAGGCATCGGGAGCGCCACCTTACAACCGGGTGCCTCCCGGGCGGGAAGCCGGTGGCCGCCTCGGGGCGGCGTCCCGCCGGCCCCGGAGCACACCGGATGAGCGGCGGACCGGGGGGCGGGGGAGCCTCGCCGCCGGGGCCGCTCTCCGGGATCCGCGTCCTCGAGCTGGGAGGCGGGCAGCCCGGTGCCTACGCCTGCTGGGTACTGGCCCGGCTCGGGGCCGACGTCGTGGTGCTGGAGCCGCGGGGCGCCCCCGGCGCGGCAGCGGCCACCGCCGCCGCGAAGCCCGATCGGCTCGCGCTCCACGCCGGGAAGCGCCGCCTCGTCCTCGACGCGTCGCGGCCGGGCCAGGACGAGATCGCGCTCCGCGTCGCGGCCCGCTCGGACGCGATCGTCAGCAGCCTCCCCGGGCGCGCCGCGGAGGCGCTCGGCCTGACGCCGGAGGCCGTGCGCGACGCATCGCCCGGGACCGTCTACGCGCGGGCCACCGCATCCGGTTCCATCGCTGCCGCCGCCGATGCGCCGATGGCCGACATCGTCGCCCAGGCGGCGGGCGGGCTGGCGTGGAAGACCGGCCGCGACGGCGACCCGCCGGCGGCCGCCGGAGCGGCCCTCGGGGAGCACGGCGCGGGCGCCTACCTGCTCGCCGCCGTCCTCGGCGGGCTCGCGCAGGCCGCGCTCACGGGGCGCGGCGCGGCCGTGGAGGTCTCGCTCGCCGGCTCGCAGATCGCGCTCCAGTCGTGGGAGATCGGCGCGGAGTCGGTGCTGGGGCGCGACAGCGGGCGCGCCGGACTCGGTCATCCCGAGGTGTCGCCGGGCGCGATCTGGGGAGCGTTCGGGACCCGAGACGGCTGGCTCGTCCTCGGCTCGGTCGACGCGGTGCGATTCGTACGCCTCTGCGCGCTGATGGATCTCCCGGAGCTCGCCGCCCGCTATCCCGACGACCGGAGCCGCTCGGCCGGCATCCCGGAGATCGTGGAGGAGCTCCGGAAACGCTTCTCCGTCCACGACTGCTCGCACTGGCTCGAGCTCTTCTCAGAGCACGACATCATGGGAGCGCGCGTGAACGGCTACGACGACGTGATCGCGGATGAGCAGGCGTGGGCGAACGGCTACCTCCGCACGCGGCCGGATTCAGGCGGGACCGTCGTGGCCGGCTCCCCGATACAGTTCGACGGCCCGCCGGCGGTGACTTCCGGGCCCGAGGCGCTCCGGGACGAGGATCCGGGATCGCTGCTGCGGGAGCTCGGGTACGGGCCGGAGGAGATCTCGGCGCTCCGCGCGGCCGGCGTGCTCTGAGGGTGCCGTCGTGACGGGACCGCTCTCCGGCGTGCGCATCGTGGACTTCACGCTCTACCAGCAGGGCCCGTACGCGACGGTGATGCTCGCCGACATGGGCGCCGACGTCGTCAAGGTCGAGCGCCGCGAGGGCGAGCGAACGCGCGCCTATCAGAGCTGGACCGGCGTCGCCTTCTACACGAACAACCGCCGGAAGCGGAGCATCGCGCTCGATGCGCGCACCGCCGCAGGCCGCGACATCGTGCTCCGGCTCGCGGCGCGCTCGCACGCCCTCGTTCACAACTTCCGGCCCGGCGTCATGGAGCGCCTCGGCCTCGGCGCCGACGACGTGCGCGGAGCGAACCCGACCATCGTCTACGCC
>VYDC01000086.1:8518-9481 GCA_009843585.1 Chloroflexota bacterium
GTCTACGCCCGCGCCTCGGGCTGGGGGGCGCGGGGCCCGCGCGCCCGGCAGGCGAGCGTCGACCTGGTGGCGCAGGCCGCCGGCGGGATCATGTCCCGCACCGGCTTCGCCGGGGATCCGCCGCTCCCTCTCGGCGCCGCCGTCGCCGACCAGCTCGGCGCGATCCATCTCTGCGCCGGGATCCTCGCGGGGATCGTGGGCGCGCGGCGCAGCGGGGAGGGGAGCGAGGTCGACGTCTCCCTCTTCGTTAGCCAGATCGCCGCGCAGGGGCCCGAACTCGCGGCGCACTCCCTGGGCGCTCCCGCTGTCGCGCGGGCGGGCTCGGGAAGCGGGCTCCGCCGGGCGGAGGGCGGGGTCTCCGACATCTTCCCCACCGCGGATGGATGGATCGCGCTGGCCGCGGCGGAACCGGCGCTCCCCCGGCTGCTCGCGGCGCTCGCCCTCGACGTCGGGAGCGTCGGCGCGGCGGACGGCGGCGGCGTCGACGCCACGGTGCGCCGCAGGCTCTCGGAGGAGACGGTCGCGATCTGGCTGGAGCGGCTCGCGCCGGTGGAGGGGGTCGCCGCCGGCCCCGTCAGGAGGTACGCGGAGATCCTCGACGACCCGCACGCGCGGGAGAACGGCTACGTCGTCGAGCTGGATCACCCGGCGTGGGGGCGACGACCCGTCGTCGGCTCGCCGATCGTCTTCGACGGGACGCCTCTTCGGGAACCCGGCCGCGTCCCCGAGGTCGGCGAGTCCACGGAGCTCGTGCTCGAGGAGCTCGGATACAGCTGGGACGAGATCGCGGCGCTGCGCGAGACATCGGTGATCTGACGGGACGCGCCCGCCCGCCCGGGCGCCCGTGTAGTAGGCTCGCCCGGAGGCGGGCACGCTGGCGCCGGGGGGGATCCGTTGGACTGGTCGGACACGCCCGAGGAGGCTGCGTTCCGGGCCGGGGTGCGCGAGACCATCGCCCAGCGG
>VYDC01000086.1:9491-12126 GCA_009843585.1 Chloroflexota bacterium
GCCGCATCCTCGGCGAGGAGCTCGCCGCTGCCGCTGCGCCCGGGCTCGGCGTGTCGAGCGTCGCCGTCTTCGCCCGCTACGCGAGCGAGCGCCACCAGCGGGAGCACATCCCGCGCATCCTCGCCGGCAAGGCGCTCTTCGCGGGAGGGTACTCGGAGCCGGGCTCCGGCTCCGACCTCGCGTCGCTCTCGACGCGCGCCGTGCGCGACGGCGACGACTTCATCGTCGACGGCCAGAAGATCTGGAGCTCGGGGGCACATGAGGCCGACTGGATGATGGTGCTCGTGCGCACCGACCCGGAGGCCCCCAAGCATCGCGGCATCTCGATGCTGCTCGTCGATCTGCACTCGCCGGGCGTGCAGATCGCGCCGCTTCCGAACATCACCTACGAGCACAGCTTCAACGAGACCTACTTCGACGGGGTGCGCGTGCCCGTCGAGAACCTGCTCGGTGCCGAGAACGAGGGCTGGCGGGTGGCGATGTCGGGTTTCGAGGCGGAGCGCTCGACGGAGTACAACGCGGATGTCTCTCGGAGGCGGCTCCGCGAACCCCTCGACTTCGCGCTCAGCGAGCAGGGCCGGCGGCAGGCGCCGATGGGCGGCGCCCTGCGGGACGCCGTCGCCGACCGGGCGATCGAGATCGAAGTGGGCGCCCAGTTCACGCTGCTCATCAACTCGTACCACGCCCGCGGGGAACCCCTCGGGTACATCCCGTCGGCGGCGAAGCTCCACGGCTCGCACACGCTGCAGCGGACGACCGAGACGACGATGCGGCTGCTGGGGCTCTACTGCCAGCTCTGGGATCCCGACGAGTCCCGCGCACCGCTCTTCGCCTCGGTGCCCTATCACTTCCTCTACTACATCTCCGCGACCATCGGCGGCGGCACGTCCGAGATCCAGCGGAACGTGATCGCCACGCGCGGGCTGGGGCTGCCGAGGGGCTAACGGGCGCTGCTCGCGACGACCGCCCGGTCCCGCGCCGGCCGTCTCGCGCGGCCGCGGCCGGACGATCGCCGCCCCATCGCTCCCCGCCCGTGCTGCTCGACACGCGCCCGGAGTCGGCTGTACGGTCGCGCCTGACGGCGCGGGCCGGGGAGGCCTCGTGGACAGCAGCTACATCGCGCGTCGCGCCGTCCAGTTCGCGATCGTCCTGTGGCTCCTCGTGACCATCCTCTTCATCATTCCGAGGCTTCAGGGCGATCCGATCCTCCTGCTCACCGAGGGCGACATCGAGCCCGCGGAGGTCGAGAAGCTGCGCATCGCGTACGGGCTCGACCGGCCGGTCCCCGTGCAGTACGTCGAGTACCTGGGCGGTCTCCTCACGGGCGACCTCGGCACCTCGATCAAGACCGGCCAGGAGGTCACCGACCTTCTCAACCAGCGCATCCGGCGCACGCTGACCCTCGTCGTCCCCTCGAAGTTCGTGGTGCTCATCGTCGCGATCCCGCTCGGGACGATCGCCGCCGTCAAGCGTGGATGGATCGACGTCTTCGCCGTGGGGATGTCGCTCGTCTTCCAGTCCGTCCCCAACTTCTTCGTGGCGATCCTGCTCATCTTCATCTTCGGCGTGAAGCTCCAATGGCTGCCGACCTTCGGCAGCGGCGGGCTCGATCACCACCTCCTGCCGGTTCTCGTGCTCGCGGCGTACCCGATCGCGCGCTACACGAGGCTGATGCGCGCCCAGGTCATGGACGCGCTGCACTCCGACTACGTCCGCACGGCCCGCGCGAAGGGGCTCGCCGAGGTCGCGGTCGTCAGGCGGCACGTGCTCAAGAACGCCCTGCTCCCGATCGTCACGCTCATAGGCCTCGACTTCGGGACGCTGGTCGGGGGATCGATCATCATCGAGACCGTCTTCAGCTGGCCGGGCTTCGGGACCCTCACGCTCGATGCCGTCCTGCGCAAGGACTACCCGGTGATCCAGGGGGCCGGGATGACGGTCGGCATCCTCGTCCTGACCGGGAGCCTCCTGGCGGACATCGCGTACGGCTACGTCGACCCGCGCATCCGCCGCCGGTGAGCCGGACGGGCGCCGCCTCGCCGCGCGGGGCCGCAGACGGAACCTTCACGGACACGTTAGACTGTGCCGCCATCGGTCGCGGGACCGATCGCGGAATGGGAACGGGAAGGACGAGACGCGCACCATGGATGAGCTGAGGACCAGACTGCTCGCGAGGCGAACGTTCCTGCGGGGAGCTGCGCTGGGCGGAGTCGGTCTGGCGACGGCCGCAGTCATCGGCTGCGGCGACGACGATGACGACGACGCCGCGGCGCCGGCCGCGCCCGCGCCCGCGGCCACGCCTGCTGCCGCGCTGCCGACGGCTGCGCCGACACCGACGGCCTCCACGGCGGCGGCGACGCCCACCCCCGCCCCGGCGCCGGCCGAGACGGTGAAGACGGGCAGCATGACCATCGCCGTCCAGAGCAGCGTCGGCGAGACGATGGACCCGAACTCCACGGCCGCGATCGCCGGCGACTACGCCGGGATCTACGATCAGCTGCTCCGGCGCGATCCCAGGACCAACCAGTACGTCCCGGAGGGTCTCGCCACATCGTGGCAGTTCGACGAGAACAACCAGACACGGTGGATCTTCAACCTCCGCGAGGCCGACTGGTGCGACGGACCCCCGGTCACC
>VYDC01000228.1:0-3692 GCA_009843585.1 Chloroflexota bacterium
CCTCGGTCGCTACGTGGGGACCAAGTCTCCGGGGCTCACCCTGCTGATCCCGATCATCGATCGCATCCAGAAGGTCGACATGCGCGAGGCGGTGATCGACGAGCCGCCGCAGACGGCGATCAGCAAGGACAACGCGCTGGTGGACGTGGACTTCGTCGTCTTCATGCAGGTCTCCGACGCCGAGGCGGCGGTGATCAACGTCCGCAGCTACGAGGCCGCCGTGCGCAACCTCGCGACGACGACGCTGCGCGCCGTGATCGGGGAGATGGAGGTGGAGGAGGTCCTCTCCAAGCGCGACTCCATCAACCAGCGCCTGCAGGTGAAGATCTCCGAGGAGACCATCCGCTGGGGCGTCGAGGTGAAGGCCGTCGAGATCCGGGAGGTGCGACCCCAGCGCGACATCCAGGAGGCGATGACGCGTCTCCTGACGGCCGACCGGACCAAGCGCTCCGAGATCACGGAGTCCGAGGGCCAGCGGCAGTCGGCGATCAACGTCGCCGAGGGGCGGAAGCAGGCGGCGATCCTCGAGGCCGAGGGAGCGCGCGAGAGCTCGATCCTGCGGGCGGAGGGCGATCGGCAGGCGGCGATCCTGACGGCCGAGGGGTTCTCCATCGGGCTCGACCGGATCTTCGAGAGCGCGCGGCGTGTCGACGCCAACACCATGGGCCTGCAGTACCTGGAGATGATGAAGAGCCTCGGCGAGGGCGCCTCCACCAAGTGGATCATCCCGATGGATCTGGCCTCGGTCGCGAGCACGCTGAGCGGGACGCTCGCCGGCGTCGCCTCCGGCCAGGGCGAGGCCGACGACGGGTCGGATTCGTGAGCGGGCGCTAGAGCCGCGCGCCGCGCCCGGGCTCGGAGCGCTCGGTCCCGGAGAGGTAGTTCCGGCCGATCCACGCCAGGCCCACGGCGGCGATGGTCGCCGTCGCGAGCAGCGCGAGGGCGCCCAGGGACAGGATCCGCCGCAGATCGATCTCGGTCGAGCCCTGGCCGACGAAGATGCTCAGCGCGAGGACGATCGCGACCGCCCCGCCGGAGCCGAGTATCCCGCCGCTCCCGGTGAACGCCTCGAGCGTGAGCAGGGCGATGCCGACCACGAGCAGCGCGACGGCGGCCTCGGTCGGGAGCAGCGAGCCGATGCCCAGCAGCGAGGCGATCGTTGCCGTGATGCCGACGACGGCCGGCAGGAAGAGACCCGGATTCAGGATCTCGACCGCGAGCCCCGAGATGCCGACCGCGATCAGTATCGAGAGCACGATCGGATCGCCGAGGATCTCCAGCGCCCGCTCGTAGGCGTTGCGATCGTTGACGTAAAGCGGGGCCTCCCGCACGTCCAGCACCAGCTCCTCACCCGAGAGGAGCTCCACGCGCCGCCCGTGGGACTCCGCGAGCAGCTCGAGGAGGGAGGAGGCCTCGAGGTCGACGATGTTCTCCGCGGCCGCCTCCGAGGGGGTGGCGGAGGCCGCCTCGCGCACCGCCGCCTCCGCCCAGTCGGCGTTGCGCCCGCGCAGCTCCGCGACGGCGCGCGCGAAGGCGACCGTGTCGTTCTCGACCTTGCGGCCGAGCGCCCCCTCGACGTCCTCGCCCGCCGCCGTGACCGGCGTGGCGGCTCCGATAGAGGTGCTCGGCGCCATGGCGGCGACGTGGCCGGCCATGACGACGAAGGTGCCGGCGGAGGCCGCCCGGGCCCCCGGCGGCGTGACGAAGGTCAGGACCGGCACCTCCGCCTGCTCGATGCGGCCCACGACCGCCCGCATCGAGTCGATGTCGCCTCCCGGCGTGTTCACCCGGATGACGACGGCTGAGGCGCCCTCGGCCTCCGCGCGGTCGATGCCGCGGTCGATGTAGCGGACGAGCACGTGGCTGATCGAGGTGTCGGCCGTCAGGATGTGGACCGCCCCCGGCGGCGCCGACTCCGCGCAGGCGGCGCCGGCGCCGGCGAGCGCGGCGCAGGCGAGCGCCAGTAACCCGGCCCGGAGCCTCATCCACCTATAGTAGACGCGACGCGGCGGGGATCGGGCCGAGGGTGGCCCCCCGGGGCGCCCGCCGGCCCGGCGGAGAGGAGAGGGCGCGATGATCCCGCTGGTGAAGCGTGCGCTCGCGGTCCTTCTTGTCGGGACGGCTGCGGCCGTCGCCGTCAATCTCGCCATCACGCCGCTCTACCACGACGGCTCCTCGACCTATCCCGTCTGGGAGGTCATCAACTGGTTCATGGCGCCCTCGGCGATCGTGGTCCTCGCCGTGAGCTACCTGCGGCGGCGGGCGACCTCAGGCCGTGACGTCGGCGTCGTCGACTACCTGCGGGTGACCCTCTCCTACTACGGCTCGATCGCGCTGGCGATGCTCTTCTTCTGGGGCTGGTTCTGGACGCTCGACCCCGACAGCGAGACCGGGGAGGCGGTCACCTCGCACCTGGTCTACTTCCCCCTGGTCGACGCGCTCTTCGTCGTGCTCGCACTCTCGGTCGGTCGCCATCTCTGGGAGACGGCCGTCGACTGATCTCGGGGGGCGGTCGTCGCGCGTTGCCGGCGGTCTCTCGGGTTTCTTTCGCGCCGGGAGCCGTCTTGGCCCTAGCAGAGACCCTTCTTCGCGGATCGTCCCCCCCTGACGAGACGGCCGACCCTCATGCCCCCATGCCCTCTAGAACCCGAGCGGTCGGATGACGTACCGGGCGTGCGACCAGAGGAGGCAGTGCAGGGGGAGGTACGCCGGGGTCAGGAACCACGGGTGCAGCCCCTCGCGGTACGCCACGACGTAGGTGTGCCCGGCGAGGGGGACGCACGCCGCGTCCTGGAGCAGCTCGCGCTGGAGCTCCTCGTAGAGCGCCGGCTGCTCGGGGGACGGCGCGTGCCGGATGGCCCGCATCCGCGCGCTGACCCGCGGGGTGGGGAAGAGCCGTCCCGGCATGTCGCGGGGGGGCGCGAAGTCGATGCCGAGGTCGTACTGCCTGTCGGCGATCCCGTGCGAGCAGTCCCCCCGCAGGTAGAGCTCCGGCGTCTCCCCCTCGCCGAGATCGCCGATCTGCCGCACGCGCACCCGCAGCCCGATTGCCCCCAGCGCCTCGGCGACTATCGCCCCGATGCGCCGGGGCTCGCCGGAGGCGACGTCGCCCGGGTCGTCGCTCCCGGGGACGCCGAAGGTCACCTCCGCGCCGACGGCGCCCGCCTCCCGGAGCAGGCGGGAGGCCCGCGCGGCGTCCTGATCGTGCTCCCAGCCCGCCTCGGTGAAGTCCGGCGTGTTCGGCTGATAGATGCCCCGCTGCCGCTCCGCGTACCCGCCGTAGCCCTCGCGGACGACGCGGTCGTACGGGAGGGCGCGCAGCACCGCCTCGCGCGCCCTGCGGTCGCTGAAGGGCGGCCGGCTGCGATCCATCTCGATCGTGGCGTGGTTGGTGCGCGACAGCAGCAGGCGGACGTCGCCCGAGGCGAGCAGCCGCTCCGCCTCGTCGGGATAGAGGCCTGAGATGACGTTCGCCGCGCCCCCCTCGAACAGCTCGAGCGCCTCGGCGCGCGTGGGGGCGGCGAGGTAGCGCACGCCGTCGACGGGGGCGCGCCCGCCCAGAAGTCGGGCCGCGGCGCGAGTTCCAGCCGCTCGGCGTCGCGGCGGGTCATCGCGAAGCCGCCGAAGCCGCACGAGTTGTCTGCGAGGTACTCGGCGGCCCAGGGGTCGTCGTCGGTCGCGTGCTCCTGCGC
>VYDC01000228.1:3702-9697 GCA_009843585.1 Chloroflexota bacterium
GTCGATGATCGCCGCCGTCGCGTAGCAGAGGAAGCGCGGGAAGTGCGGGTTGTGGCCGTCGATGCGGAACTCGACGCGCCGGCGGTCCAGCGCTCGGACGCCCCCCTCCCGGGCCACCCCGGCGATCGTCGATGCGCGCCACATCCCGACGGCGCGGAACGAGAAGGCGCGGCGGTAGCTCCAGACGACGTCCTCGGCGTCGAGCTCGTGGCCGGCGTGGCTGCGGACGCCCTCGCGGAGCGTCACGATCCAGCGGGAGTCGCCGTCCCGCGCCTCGAAGGACTCGGCCAGGCGCCCCTCTACCCGCGAGAAGTCCGCGAAGCGGCGGCCGTCCGGAAGCGTCGCGGCCTGAGGTGCGGCGAGCGCGTCGAAGACGTGGTAGGCGAGGTGGTACGGCTTCGCGAGGCGCCTCTTCGTGTAGCCCCACGGCGGGTCGCAGTCGAGCGCCGCCTCCGTCGTCCAGACCGGCATCACGAGCTGACCGCGCTCGGTCACGGCCGCCTCCCGCCTCCGCCCGCCCGGCGCGCCCGCGGGCTCGCGCCGGGCCCGCCCTCAGGCGATGCGCCGCACGCGCGGCACGAGCACGAGCACGCCGGCCGCGAAGAGTATCAGCGCGATCGAGAGCGCGCCGAGCGCTACCTGGATGCCCACCGCCTCCGCTACGAGGCCGACGAAGAGCGTGCCCCCCGACATCATTCCCCACTGCGTCATCCAGATCGACATCACGCGACCGCGGTAGCGGTCCTCGACGTAGCTCTGCAGGAGCACGTTGCCCAGCGTCTGGCGGCCGGCGGTGCCGATGCCCACCAGAACCATGACCGCCGAGGCGACGACGAGCGTCTCCGAGGCGGAGAAGGCGAGCAGCGAGGCGCCCAGGAAGATGGCGGAGAGCAGGTAGAGGAGGCCGCGCCGGCGCTCCGGGAGCGACGCGATCACCAGCGAGCCGAGCAGCGAGCCGGCGCCCGAGATCCCCATCAGCAGGCCGAGCTCGGCCGCATCGCCGTCGAGCACGTCGGCGACGAACCCGGGCAGCATCATGAGGTACGGCATCGCGAGGATCGCCGTGACGAAGCTGACGCTCACGAGCGCGAACATCACCGGATCGCGCATCACGTAGCGCAGGCCGTCGGCGAGGTCGGAGCCGCCGGCGGCTCGGAGGCCGCGGGGTCGCGCCGAGCGTTCGGCGGCGGGCCGCGCCGGCACGGGCATCAGGCCGATGATGGCGAGCAGGTAGAGGGCCGCCATGAGCATGTAGGACCAGTCCGCGCCGACGCTCGCGACGACGAAGCCGCCTGCGGCCGGTGCGAGCAGACGCATCAGGTTCATCCCGGATGCGTTGAGCGCGACCGCGTTCATCAGTCGATCGGGCGAGACCACCTCCGGGATCATCGCCTGCCGCGACGGCATCATGAGCGCCATCACGATGGCCTGGACGATGGACGCGATCACCAGGTGCTCGAAGCGGAGCAGGTCGGTGAAGAGCAGGCCGGCCACGGCGAGGGCGAGCAGCACGTTCGCGGTCTGGCCGAGCTGCAGCGCCACCTTGCGCGGGGCGCGATCCGCGATCACCCCCCCGATGAGGGAGAGCGAGACCATCGGGATCGCGCTGACCAGCCCGATCACCCCGAGCGCCGCGAAGGAGCCGGTGAGGTCGTAGACCAGGTAGCCGCGCACGAGCATCTGCATGTTCATCGCCGCCATCTGGCCGAGCATCGCGATGAAGAACCAGCGGTAGTCGCGCTGGCGCAGCGAGTCGAAGGTGCGCGGAGAGAAGCGCGGCCGCTCCGCGCGCGGGAGGCTCCCCTCCGCGGCGCGAGACGCGGCGGGGGCCTGGCCGGTTGCGGGGGAGCCGAGACTCGAGGCCACCTGCCGTACCGCCGCTTCCCGCTCTCTCTGACCTTAACGTCAGGGTCGCCTATCGACGCGCGGATCGCAACAGCCGACGGCCGCGACGCCCCGGACGACCGCACGCCCGCTGCGGTACCCTGCCCGGGCCCCCGCGCCCCGACTCGGCGACGCCCGGCAGCGCCCTGTCTCCGGCGAGGGAACGCGAGGGCCCCGGTGGTGTACAGTGGGGCCCCCCGGCGCGCGCGGCGCGCCCGGCGGGATTATTGTAAGGTCAGCGGCCGGGACGAGCGGCGGCGCGGGCTTGGTGGGCTCGGACACAAGAGGAGCAGGATGGCGATGGATATCTCTTCCGAAGTCAGGGAGCACGTTCTCGTTGCGAACATCGGCGAGCGCATCGACGGCAGCAACGCGCTCGACTTCCAGAACGCTCTGGGCGCGCTGATCGACGACAGCGAGCGGGACGTCATCCTCGACTTCGAGAACCTCAAGTACATCAGCAGCGCGGGGCTGCGGGTCATCCTGATGACGGCGAAGACGGTGCAGCGTCAGGGCGGTCGCCTGATGGTCTGCTCGCTCTCCGAGTCCGTGCGCGAGGTCTTCAAGATCAGCGGCTTCGACCGGATCATTCCTGTCGAGGACTCGCAGGAGGATGCGATCGCCGCCACCAGGTCCTGAAGCAGAACCCGGAACCTTGGTAGTGAAGAGCGCGCATCCGTTCAAGATCCTGGTCGTGGACGACGAGCCGGATCTTGAGCCCCTCGTCCTTCAGCGCATGCGCCGGAGCATCCGCGGGGGCGAGTACACCTTCGTCTTCGCCGGCAACGGCATCGAGGCACTCGAGGTCCTGAGCGCCGACCCGAGCATCGACATGGTGCTCTCGGACATCAACATGCCGCGCATGGACGGCCTCACGCTGCTCGAGCAGATCCCCCAGGTCTCTCCCGACATTCGCTGCGTCATCGTCTCGGCGTACGGGGACATGAAGAACATCCGCGTGGCGATGAACCGCGGCGCCTTCGACTTCGTCACGAAGCCGATCGACTTCGAGGATCTCAAGGTCACGATCGACCGCACCCTGAAGCACCTCCAGGAGTGGCGGGAGGCGCTGGCCTCCCGCGACAAGCTCGTCATGCTTCAGAACGAACTCGATGTCGCGAGCAAGATGCAGAAGTCCATCCTCCCGACGACGTTCCCGAGGAGTCCCGACTACCAGATGTCCGCCCGCATGCAGGCGGCACGCAACGTGGGCGGCGACTTCTACGACGTCATGAACCTGGAACGCGGCGCGCTCGGGCTCGCTATAGCCGACGTCTCCGACAAGGGCGTCCCCGCCGCTCTCTTCATGATGTCCTGCCGCACGCTGCTCAAGGGCGCCGCGATCGGCACGGGCAGTCCCGGGCCGGTGCTGAACGAGGTCAACGATCTGCTTCAGGAGAGCAACGACGCCGCGATGTTCGTGACGGCGCTCTACGCGGTCTACGACCCCGGCACCGGGACGCTGACCTATGCGAACGGCGGCCACAACACGCCGCTGCTCGTGCACCCCGACGGATCGTCGGAGGAGCTCGCGCTCACCGACGGGATCGCACTCGCCGTCGTGCCGGGATACGAGTACGAGCAGGCCTCGGTCACCCTCTCACCGGGCGACGCGGTCGTCCTCTACACCGACGGGGTCACCGAGGCGATGAACGAGCAGGCGGAGGAGTTCGGCATGGAGCGCCTGATCGCGCTCTTCGCCGACGGCGCCTCGACCGATCCGGAGGAGGCGATCGACGGGATCTTCCGCGCGGTGAACGACTTCGCGGGCGAAGCGCCGCAATCGGACGACATCACCTGTCTGGTCTTCCGCAGGAGCGAGAATCAGGCGTGAGCGAGCAACTGTCGCTGAGCTTCGAGCCGAAGGTCGAGGAATTGCAGCGCCTGATGAGCGCCGTGGAGGAGCTCGCCGAGCGGGAGAGCTGGCCGGACGGCCTGGTCTTCCGCGCCACGCTCGTGCTCGAAGAGATCGCGATGAACATCTTCAACCACGCGCACAGCGGGAAGTTCGACGTGACGCTGGCGTCGGACCCCGAGGTGGTGAGGATCGAGATCGTCGACAGCGGGGCGCCCTTCAATCCGCTGACCGACGCCCCGGCGCCCGACCTCGACTCGGCGGTCGGCGAGCGCCGCGTCGGCGGCCTCGGCGTCCACCTGGTCAAGACGATGATGGACGAGGTGTCCTACGACCGGAAGGGAGACCGGAACCACCTCACGATGGTGGCTCATCGGAACGAATGAGTCTGTCTGCTCCCACCCCGGCACGCCGTCCCCGGCTGCTCGGACTCGCCGCGATCGTCCTCGCGGGCCTGCTCGCCGCCTGCTCGTCCTCCGAAGCGCCGCCCGTCACACCGACTCAGACGGCCTCGCCCGCGACCGGCTCCCCCACGCCGACTCCGGCCGCGTCGCCCGACGTCTCCGGGGAGACGAGCGGCGTCTTTAGCGACCGCGTCGTCTTCGGCCAGTCGGCGGCCTTCAGCGGCCCCGCCGAGGGGCTCGGGACGGATATGCGCCACGGCATCACCGCCGCCTTCCTGGAGGCGAATCGCGCCGGGGGCGTCAACGGCCGGACCATCGAGCTCCGCTCCCTCGACGACAGCTACGAGCCGGAGGCGGCGATCGCGAACACGCTCCGCCTCATCGAGGAGGAGGGGGTCTTCGCGCTGATCGGCGCGGTGGGGACGCCCACCTCGCGCTCGGCGACCCCCGTGGCTCTCTCGCACGGCGTCCCCTACGTCGCCCCGTTCACCGGCGCCGCCTTCCTGCGCGATGCCCAGACGCTCGAGAACGTCATCAACCTCCGCGCCTCCTACAACCAGGAGACCGAGAAGATGGTGGCGGAGCTGACGAGCATCGGCATCGAGCGCATCGCCGTGATGTACCAGGACGACTCGTTCGGCCAGGCCGGCTACCAGGGCTCGATACTGGCGCTGGGCCGGCGGGGGATGGAGCCCGTGGCCGTCGGGCTCTACCCGCGCAACACGCAGGCCGTGAAGACCGCGCTCCTCGACCTCCGGAGGGGCGATCCGGAGGCGGTGATCATCATCGGCGCCTACGAGCCGGTCGGGACCTTCATCGCATGGGCCCGCACGACGGGGATGGACGCCGTCTTCATGACCGTCTCCTTCGTCGGGAGCAACGCGCTCGCCGAGCAGCTCGGCGCCCGCGGGGAGGGCGTCATCGTGACGCAGGTGGTGCCCTTCCCCACCGACTCCTCGGTGCCTATCGTCGAGTCCTACCGGCGCGCCCTCTCTGCGTACGACCCGGCGCTCCCTCCCGGCTTCGTCTCCCTGGAGGGCTACATGGCCGGGCGCCTCGCGATCGCGGGCCTCGAGCGCTGCGGGCCCGACCTCACCCGCACGTGCTTCCGCGACGCGATCCTCGGCCCCGCCTCGTTCGACCTCGACGGCTTCGAGCTCCGGTACGGGGAGGGGGACAACCAGGGATCGGACGAGGTCTTCCTCACGGTGATTGGCGAAGACGGGCTGTACCATCCGATCGCGCGATTGGCGGACGAGCGGCCGTGAGCCAGCGATTGCGGGACGTGCTCAACATCCGCCACCGGATCTCGGCGCAGATCTACTTCGGGCTGGGCGGCGCCGTCGTGCTGACGGTGGCGGCGAGCCTCGTCGGATGGTTCTCGTTCAATCGGGTCGCCGACCTGCAGAGCCGGGTCAACGAGCAGAGCGTGCCGGAGCTCTCCGCGGCCTTCGGGGTCGCGCAGTTCAGCGGTGTCCTCGCCGACGCCGGCCCCCGCCTCGCCGGCGCGGCGACGCTCGCGGAGGTCAACGCCGTGGCCGCCGACATCGACGAGGCGCACGCGGCGTTCGCGGCGGAGCTCGCGGCGCTCGAGGGGGACCGGTCCGGGGGCGAGCGCTTCTCCCAGGTCCATTCCCACTCGGACACGCTCGTCTCGAATATCGACGCCATCCGCACCTCGAAGGAAGAGCTGTTCCTGATCGCCGCTCAGCGCGACGCCCTGCTGATGGAGCTCGAGGAGGTGCGCACCCGCCTCGAGGAACTGCTGATTCCCGCCATCGACGACCAGCTCTTCTACACCATCACCGGCTACCGCGAGCTCGACCAGCCCGCCTCCGCCGCCGCCGAGCAC
>VYDC01000228.1:9707-10307 GCA_009843585.1 Chloroflexota bacterium
GCCGCTCCGCGAGCGCTTCGAGGCCTCGACGGGCCGCACCGAGCGGAACCTGGCGTCGCTGGAGCGCTCCGAGCTCCGCTCCGATCTGGAGGCGGTCTTCGGGCGGCTGCTCGCCCTCGGCGTCGGCGAGGAGAACGGGTTCGACGTGATCGCCGCCGGACTCCTCCTGGAGGGCTCGCAGCGCGAGCTCCTCGACGAGAACCGCGACATCGCCATCGACCTCGTCGCCGAGATCGACGGGATCGTCGACGCGGCGAGCGCGAGCGCCGGGGATGCGACGCTCGCCTCCCTCGAGGCGATCGAGACGGGCCGCACGCTGCTGCTCGCGATCAGCGCGATGAGCCTCGCGGGGGCGCTCCTGATCGCCTGGCTCTACGTCTGGCGCGTCCTGCTCCGCCGCCTCGAGGCGCTGGCCGGCTGGATGCGCCGGATGGCGGGAGGGGACCTCGAGGCGCAGGTCGTCGTCGGGGGACAGGACGAGGTCGCCGAGATGGCCGCGGCGCTCGAGGTGTTCCGGCGGCACGCGCTGGAGGTCCAGCGCCTGAACCTCGTGGAGAAGCTCGCCGGGGAGCTCCAGGAGAAGAACGACGAGCTCGAGAC
>VYDC01000228.1:10317-12054 GCA_009843585.1 Chloroflexota bacterium
GCTCGAGACGGTGCTGGAGGACCTGCGCCGCGCCCAGGATCAGATCGTCGTCCGGGAGAAGCTCGCCGCGCTCGGCCAGCTGACCGCCGGAGTGGCCCACGAGATCCGCAATCCGCTGAACTTCGTCAAGAACTTCTCGGAGTCCTCGGCCGAGCTGCTTCAGGAGCTCGGCGAGACCTTCGAGGAGGTCGGCGACGGTCTCTCGGAGGATCACCGGGGGCTCATCGGCGAGATCACCACCGACCTCAACGACAACCTGGAGCGGATCCGCAGCCACGGCGAGCGGGCCGATCGGATCGTGCAGGACATGCTGATGATGGGGCGCGACTCGGGCGAGTGGCAGTCCTTCGACATCAATCGGCTGCTCGACGAGCACGCGCGGCTCGCCTACCACAGCGCGCGCGCCTCCGACCCCGACTTCCAGCTCGACCTGCAGCAGGAGCTCGATCCCGACATCGGCGAGATCACCGTCATCCCGCAGGATCTCGGGCGCGTCTTTCTCAACATGGTGGGGAACGCCTGCGACGCGACCGACGAGAAGCGCCGCACGCTGGCGGAGTCACCGGACGGCGCCGCCGGCTACTCGCCGACCGTGCGTCTCAGCACGAAGCGCCTCGACGACGGCGTGGAGGTCCGCATCTACGACAACGGGCACGGGGTCCCCCAAGAGATCATCGACCAGATCTTCAACCCGTTCTTCACGACCAAGCCGACGAACCGCGGTACGGGACTCGGCCTCGCCATATCGAGCGACATCGTGCGCACTCACGGCGGGACCATTCGGGTAGAGTCGGAACCGGGCGAGTTCACGGAGATGATCGTCACGCTGCCGTTGGCACCACCGGAGGAGGTCGCGAGTGAGCCGTCTGCTGCGTCCGAAGCGGTTCCGGGGTAGTACCGGGCCCGTGCACAGCCTCGCCGCGGGACCCGCGCCGGGCGGCCCGGCCCTCCTTGCGACCCCGATCCGGCGCAGGCGCCTCGCGGGCGTGCTCGCCGCGCTCGCCGGCGCCCTCGTCGTCTTCCTGCTCTGGCCCTCCGCTGCGAGCGCCGCCGGCGTGGAGGGGGAGACGGCGTTCGTCCTCAACACGCTCTCCTTCCTCCTCTGGGGCGGGCTCGTGATGTGGATGGCGGCGGGGTTCACCATGCTCGAGGCGGGCTCGGTGCGCACCAAGAACGCCTCGACGATCTGCATGAAGAACCTCGGCATCTACTCGATAGCCGGTCTCGCCTACTTCGCCATCGGCTACAACCTGATGTACGTCGAGGTCGGCGACCTGATCGGATCGGTGACGCTCTTCTACGGGCCGTCGGCGGATGAGGTGGCGCTCCTCGACGGGCTGGACACCGCATCGGCCGTGGTCGCGACGGCGTACTCCTCGATGTCGGACTGGTTCTTCCAGATGGTCTTCGTGGCGACCACGGCGTCGATCGTCTCCGGCGCTCTGGCCGAGCGCGCCCGGATGTGGTCCTTCTTCCTCTTCACGCTCGTCCTCACGGCGGTGATCTACCCGGTCGTGGGCGCCTGGACGTGGGGCGGAGGCTGGCTGGACGAGCTGGGCTTCCAGGACTTCGCGGGCTCGACGATCGTTCACGGGACCGGCGGATGGGCCGCCCTGGCCGGCGCGATCATCGTCGGGCCGCGCCGGGGCAAGTTCGCCGCGGACGGGAGCGTGCGTCCGACGCCACCGTCCAGTGTCGTCATCGTCACCCTGGGCGTCTTCATCCTCTGGTTCGGCG
>VYDC01000112.1 GCA_009843585.1 Chloroflexota bacterium
GTCCTGCTCCGCCCACTCGTCGAGCGTGAGCGCCACGACGTTCCACTCGTGGGCGTGGCGCGCCGCGATGCGCATGGTGCGCCGCCCCGAGCCCCCGACCAGCAGCGGGACCTCGCCGCGCAGCGGGCGCGGGTGAGAGTAGGCCCCGGCGAGCGAGTAGTGCTCCCCCTCGAAGTCGACCGGGCCGCCCTGCCACAGCGCCCGCAGCAGGCGCACCGCCTCCTCGAGCCGGGAGAGCCGCTCTCCGGGCGGCGGGAAGGGGAGGCCGTAGGCCAGGTGCTCCGCCTCGCCCCACCCGGCGCCGATGCCGAGCACGAAGCGGCCGCCCGAGAGGGCATCGAGGTGCGCCGCCATCCGTCCCACGATCGAGGGCGGCCGGAAGCAGACCGCGGTCACCAGCGTCCCGAGCGTGATCCGCCTGGTCTCCGCCGCGAGCACCGCCAGCAGCAGGAACGGGTCGGTCGACGCGCGGTCCGGCTCGGCGCGCTGCGAGTAGACGTGGTCGGAGCACCAGAGCGAGTCGAAGCCCAGCTCGTCCGCCGCGCGGGCCACGCGGCGCGCCGTCTCCCAGTCGATCGCCTCCTGGCACTCGAGCTGGATGCCGATGCGCATCGCCGTCCCCGCCCCCCCGCCGGCCCGCTAGCCGCCGGTGATCGCGTCGAGCGCGGCGAGGTCCTCGGCGGAGAGCGCCACCTCCGCGCACGCGGCGTTCGCTGCCACCTGCTCGGGCGAGGTCGCCCCCACGATCACGGTCGACACCACCGGCTGGGCGGCGAGCCACCCGAGGGCCACCTCGAGCAGCGAGAGGCCCCGCTCGGAGCAGAAGCCCTCGAGCGCGGCGAGCGTGGAGAAGTTCCCCTCGTTCAGGACGCGCGGCGCGAAGCGCGCGACGGCCGGGTCGCCCCACCTCGCGCCGGCGGGCGGCTCCTCGCCGGGGCGGTACTTGCCGGTCAGGAACCCGCCGGCGAGCGGCGAGTAGGGGATCAGCCCGAGGCCGTAGTGCAGGCACGCGGCGATCTGATCGCCCTCGACGGCGCGGTCGAGGAGGCTGTAGGGGGGCTGCGAGGAGACGAACTCCGCCCCGCCGCGGCTCCGCGCCTGCCACTGCGACTCGGCGATCTGCCACGAGGAGTAGTTCGAGCAGCCGATGTAGCGGACGAGACCCTCGGTGACCAGCTCGTCGAGCGCGGCCATCGTCTCCGAGAGCGGCGTGCGCCGGTCGGCGAAGTGCGCCTGGTAGACGTCGATGTAGTCGGTCTGAAGCCGCGCGAGCGAGGCGGTCACCTGCTGGCGTATGTAGCGGCGCGAGGAGCCGGAGCCGTTCGGGCCCTCCTGGGTGCGGCCCCCGAACTTCGTCATCACCACCCAGCGCTCGCGCTTGCCGCCTGCGAGCGCGCGGCCGATGTACTCCTCGGAGGTGCCGCCGCCGCCGTAGATGTCGGCGGTGTCGACCGTCTGTATCCCCGCGTCGAGCGCCGCGTCGAGGATGTTCGCGGTCAGGGCGGCGTCGCACCGCCGCCCGAAGGTGTTCCCGCCGAGACCGATCACCGAGACGTCGAGCCCCGACCGGCCGAGCTTCCGGTACTCCATGGCATGCTCCGTTCCCCGCCGTGCCCCGCGCCGCCGTACGCCCGAAGGCTACCCCGCCGTCCCGCGGCGCGCGACGCACGGCGACCCCCGCGGGGCGAGTTGTTACGATCGAGTTATGGCGGACGAGGCGGGCGGCGACCCCCGGGCATCCTACCGGCAGGCTCTCCGCGAGTGGCAGGAGCAGCTCGACCGGCTCCACGCCGTCCTCCTCGACGGCGAGAGGCGGCGCCCCGACCAGCTGAAGGGGCTGCTCAACCGGGAGGCCCGCGCCAAGGAGCGCTACGAGCGCGAGCGCCGGCGCCTGCTCGGGCTGGGCGAGTAGCGCCGGGCGGACGGAGGGTCCAGTGAGCGTCGACGCATCGAGCCGAGACCCGGCGGCCGGCGGGCCCGCGGGAGCGGGGACCGGATACCGGCGCTCCGTCCTCATCGGCGCCGCCTTCGCCGTCGCGTGGTCGCCGTGCATCGGGCCCATCCTGGGCGTGGTGCTCACGCTCGCCGCGGCCAGCGGCACGGCCGCGCAGGGGGCGCTCCTGCTCGCCTTCTACTCGCTGGGGCTCGGGGTCTGGTTCCTCGCCTTCGGGCTCCTCTTCGGGTGGATATCCCCGCGCATCCGCGCGCTCTACCCCTACCTGGGCCGGATCATGGTCCTCTCGGGCGTGCTGTTCGTCGCCGTCGGCGCGCTGATGCTCCTGGGCGAGTTCTATCGCGTGAACACGTACTTCCAGAACTTCGGCTTCCTCTTCGGCACCACGGAGAGCACCGAGCGCACCCTCTCCGACGGCGTCGACGGCGCCGCGGGGCCGGTGATCGCCTTCTTCGGCGGCATGGTCTCCTTCCTCTCGCCGTGCGTGCTCCCGCTGGTGCCGGCCTACCTGGCGAACCTGGCCGGGGAGGCCCTCTTCGGCACCGGCCACTCGCGGACCGACCGCCGGCGCGTGCTCGGACACGCGCTCGCCTTCGTGCTCGGCTTCTCGGCGGTCTTCACCGTTGTCGGGGCCTCCCTCGGCTTCGTCGGGACGCTCGTCCAGGACTCGCTCGAGACGCTCACCCGCATCGGCGGCGTCCTGCTGATCGCCCTGGGCCTGCAGATGACCGGGCTCGTGCGCATCCCGTACCTCGACCGCACGTACCAGCTCCCGGTCGAGTCGCGGTAGGCCCGCCCGGGGCGCGGTCCGCGTTGCGACGCGCTACAATTCCTGCCGGAGCCGCCGGGGATCGGAACGCCGAGAGCGGCTTGGGACGGTGACCCGGATGGACCGCGAGTTCGGCATCGATCTCGACGCCATCGTCGGCGTGATCCGCGAGGCCGAGGTCTTCATCGTCCGCTTCGGCCTCATCGACCAGAGGCTCCTCGTCGACGCCCGGCCCGGACCGACCGATCAGCCGATCATCCGCCTGGTGCCGCGCGTCCACTCCGCCGAGGAGCGCTACCGCTACCTGCGCCGCGAGCGCCCCTCGCTCGGGCTGCCGGAGCAGATCACCGTCTTCGAGTGGCCCCGGCGCATCCAGGTCATGCGCGACATGGGTCTCTGGGAGCACATCGAGCAGCGCCTGGTGACCGAGGGCGGCCCCGAGCTCGCCGAGGAGTGCGAGCGCGCCTTCCAGAGCGCGCTCCGCGCCGAGCGCATCGACCTCGTCGCCGCGATCCGCGGAGGCGAGGGCTACGAGACCGTCTGGGAGCGGAGCGCCGACTCCCCGTAGGACCCCCGGCTCAGGCCCGCGTCCCGCTTCATGACCGGGCGTGTGCGCCCGCCGGGCGCGCGCGATCGTGGGCCGGGGCTCTGCTACGCTCGGCCGCGCCGCCCGACGCTCCGGAGGTCAGCCCGTGCGAGTGATCGATCTGCGCTCCGACACCGTCACGCAGCCCACCTCCGGGATGCGGCGCGCCATGGCGGAGGCGCGCGTCGGGGACGACGTGCTGGGCGACGATCCGACCGTGAAGGAGCTGGAGCGCGCCTCGGCCGGGCTCCTGGGGAAGGAGGCCGCCCTCTACGTCCCCAGCGGCACGATGGCGAACCTCCTCGCGCTCCTGCTCGCCTGCGACCGCGGGGAGCAGGCGGTCGTCGGATCCGAGTCGCACATCCTCCATCACGAGGGTCTCGGGGCCCCCGCGCTGGGCGGTGTGCACCTCGCCGTGATTCCCAACGACGCGCGCGGACGGCTCCCTCTGGAGGCGCTCGACCGGGCGCTCGAGGCGGGGCCCGCGCTCGTCTGCCTCGAGAACACCCACAACCGCTGCGGCGGCGCCGCCGTGAGCCTCAGCCACACCCGCGAGGTGGCCGAGAGGGCGCATGCGGCCGGGGCGGCCGTGCACGTCGACGGCGCACGCATCTTCAACGCGGCGCTCGCGCGGGAGAGCGATGCGGCGTCGCTCGTCGCCGACGCGGACACCGCCTCCTTCTGCTTTTCGAAGGGACTCGGTGCGCCGGTGGGCTCGGTGCTCTGCGGGAGCAGCGAGCTCATCGCGCGCGCGCGCCCGCTGCGACGCCAGCTCGGCGGCGGCATGCGCCAGGCCGGGGTGATCGCCGCCGCCGCCCTCCACGCGCTGGAGAACCACGTCGAGCGGCTCGCCGAGGATCACGCCCACGCGCGCCTCCTCGCCGAGGGGCTCTCGCGGCTGCCCGGCATCCGCATCGACCCGCAGGCCGTCGAGACGAACCTCGTCTTCTTCGAGCTCGACGGGCCGGAGCCGCGGGCGTTCCGCGAGGCGCTCACCGCCGCCGGCGTGCTCGCCTCCGGCCCCACGGCGCGCCGCGTGCGCATGGCGACGCACCTCGGCATCTCGGCGGCCGACGTGGAGGAGGCGCTCGCCCGCACGAGGCGGGTCGTGGAGAGCCTTCCCGAGCCCGCCGCGCGATGAGGTCCGCGCTGCGCCTCTCCGCGGGCGGCGCGCTGCTGCTCCTGGCCCTGCTCGCGGCGTCATGCCGGCCGGGCCCGGGCGGGGAGGAGGCGGGACTCGAGGTGGCGCGCATCCCCTTCGCCTGCGGGGAGAGCTCGCGCTACGCCCTCCGGGAGATCGACGGGACGCCGGTCGCCGAGGCGGACTTCGAGGTGCGCTGCGAGGGCGGCGCGCTGCTCCTCGAGCAGAGCTTCCGTCCCGGAACCGGGGCCGGGAGCGACGGCGGCGCGGGGCACGACCGCTCGCGGGTCGTCGTCGATGCGGCGACGCTGCTCCCCCTCGAGAGCATCCGCCGGGCCGCGCGCGAGGGCGAGGAGACCAGCTGGAGCGCCGCCTACGCCGGCGACCCCCCGGAGGTGCTGTTCCGGGAGGAGGCCGGCGGCGAGCGGTCGGAGCGCGAGCTGCGGCTCAGGCAGGACGCCTACGACAACGAGAGCGCGCTCTGGCTCTGGCGAACGCTGGACCTCTCAGAGGGATACGACGCGCGGTACGTCTCCGTCAGCGCCGTGACGCAGCGCCAGATCACCGTGCGCCTGACGGTCGCGCGCCAGGAGCGGATCGAGGTCCCCTACGGCGCCTTCGACGTGTGGCGGCTCCAGGTGCGGAGCGGGCGCGCGACGCGCGTCGCGTGGGTGGCGGTCGACCCGCCGCACCAGCTCGTGCAGTGGGACAACGGCTCCGAGATCTTCCGGCTGCTCTCCTACGACGCCGGCTCACCCGAGTAGGGACCGCCGGGCGCGTCCCGGAGCCCGACGAGAGCCTCCTCGATGTCGGAGGCGAAGCGCGGCCAGGCGCCCCGCGCCTCCCGGAGGGCCGCGTCGAAGCGCTCCCTCTCCTCGGCCCGCAGCAGGATCACGGCGCCGGCGCGGAAGCGGTCGCGCTCCTCCACCGTCGGACCGGAGGCGGCCTCTCCGGGGAGCGCCTCAACGGCGGCGAGCAGCGCCCGCACCTCCCACTCGAAGATGCCGGCGCGCTCCGGCACCGCCATCGCCCACATCGCGACCGCGCCGGCGGCCGGGGGAGGGCTCGCGTCCGCCGCGATGGAGGCGCTCCACATCCCGCTCACGAGCGGCGCGAGGCCGCGCACGACGAAGGCCATGTGGGGCGGGGAGGCGGCGAACGGCTCGAGGGCGGCGCGGTCGTCGAGCCAGCAGGCGGAGACGATGTGCCGCTCCGAGCGCCCGAGCAGCGCCGCCCGCACGCCGGGCGCGCGCTCCAGCGCGCCGCCGAGCTCCAGCGCCCCGCGCAGCCGCGGCTCGTCCGGGGCCAGGGCCGGCAGGCGGCCCGCGATGAGGTGCAGCACGGAGCTCACGGGGCCTCAGCCGCGCGGCCTGAGCGCCGGCGCAGCGCGGCGCGCCGCGGCCGGCCGCCCGGTGCCGGCGGGGAGGCGATCACCCGCGCCCCGGCCCGGCACCGCGGCCTTCCGCCCCCGATATACTGGCGACCGTGCCTGAGCCCGCCGCCCGCTCGCCGCTGCTCGTCATCCTCGACTCGCACGGGATCATTTTCCGCTCCTACTTCGCCATGCGCGACACGCTGACGGTCGGGCACTCGGGGGAGCCGGTCTGGGCCGTCTACGGCTACGCCAACTCGCTCCTCACGGTGCTGAGCGAGCTCAGGCCGACGCACGTCATCGCCGCATGGGACGCCTCGGAGGAGACCTTCCGCAAGCAGGAGGACGAGCGCTACAAGGCGCACCGGGAGCCGATGCCCGACGACCTGCGCCCCCAGGTCGAGCGCGTGAGCGAGCTCCTGGAGGCGATCGCGGTCCCGCGCATCGAGGCCCTCGGCTACGAGGCCGACGACGTGCTGGGGACTCTCGCCGCCCAGGCGGTCGAGGCGGGGGTCGAGACCGTGCTCGTCACGCTCGACAACGACCTCCTGCAGCTGGTCCGCCCCGGCGTCCGCGTCTACATGTACCGCCCCTACCAGCGGGACTACGTCCTCTACGACGAGGCGAGGGTCCGCGAGCGCTTCGGCTTCGAGCCCCGGCGAGTCATCGACTACAAGGCGCTGGTCGGCGACAGCTCCGACAACATCCCCGGGGTGCGCGGGATCGGCGAGAAGGGCGCGAAGGCGCTGATCGAGCAGTGGGGGACGATGGAGGAGATCTACCGCCACCTCGACGAGGTGACCCCGCCGCGCGCCCGGAACGCGCTGGAGGCCGGCCGGGAGGAGGCCGAGCTCTCGCGCCGCCTCGCGACGATCGTCGAGGACGTCCCCGGCGTCGCGCTGGACTGGGAGCAGGCCCGCTGGGGCGGCTACGACCGCGCCCGCGTCATCGAGCTCTTCCGCGAGCTCGAGTTCCGCTCGCTGCTCCCGCGCCTCCCCGAGCCCGTCGCGGCGGACGGCTCGGCCGGGGGTGAGCCCCCCAGCACCAGGGTCGAGGGGGACTACCGCCTCGTCACGACGCCCGCCGAGCTCGCCGAGCTCGCCTCCGAGGTGCGCGCCTCAGGCCGCGTCGCGGTCGAGCTCGTCTCAGACGACGAGCACCCCATGCGCGCCGCCGAGGGGCTGGTGGGGATCGCCCTCTCCACCGCCGAGGGGAGCGGCTGGTACGCCCCCCTCGCGCGCGAGCCTCAGGCCCCCCCGCCGGGCGCCGCCGAGGGGGATCAGGCGCGCCTCGAGCTCGGCGGGGACGAGGTCGGCGGGGAGGAGCCCCCGGACTCAGCGCAGGCGGGGCTCCCGGCGAGCGAGGTGCTCGGCGCCCTGGCGCCCCTGCTCTCTGACCCCGACGTCGCGCGCGTCGCGCACAACGGGAAGGCGTGGCTCGTGGCGCTGGCCGAGTCGCCGCGGCCGATAGAGGCCCCGGGCATCGACGTCGACACGATGCTCGCCGCCTACCTGCTCGGCGACGCGAACATGACCCTGCCGCGCCTCACCTTCGACCGGCTCGGGCTGGAGCTGATGGAGGCCAGGGAGCTCCTGGGAAGCGGGCGGGCGGCCGTCCCCTTCTCCGCGGTCGCGCCGGAGGAGACGTGCCTCTACGCGGCGCCGCGCGCCGACGCCGTCCTGCGCCTCGCCGCGGTGCTCGAGCCGGCGCTGCGCGAGAGCGGGCTCGAGCACCTCTACGACGAGCTCGACCGGCCGCACGTCTCGGTGCTCGCGCGGATGGAGCGCGCGGGCATGGCGCTCGACGCGGACGTGCTCGACGAGCTCTCGGGACAGCTCGACGCGGAGATCGCCGCCGCCGAGGCCGAGGTCTACCGCTCCGTGGGGCACGAGTTCCAGATCGGATCGCCGCAGCAGCTCTCGCAGATCCTCTTCGAGGATCTCGGCCTGCCGAAGACGCGCCGGACGCGCACGGGCTGGACCACCGACGCCAACGCGCTGGAGGCACTCCGGGGCGTCCACCCGGTGGTCCCGGCGGTGCTCCGGTGGCGCGAGCTGACCAAGCTCCGCTCCACCTACGTGGCGACGCTCCCCTCGCAGGTCAATCGCCGGACCGGGCGCGTGCACACCGTCTACTCGCAGGTGACGGCGGCGACGGGACGGCTCTCCTCGAACGACCCGAACCTGCAGAACATCCCGGTGCGCACCGAGATGGGCAACGACATCCGCCGCGCCTTCGTGGCGCGCGACTGCGGGGAGGATCCCCTCCTCCTCTCCGTCGACTACTCGCAGATAGAGCTCCGCATCCTGGCGCACCTCTCGGGCGACGAGGCGCTGAGGCAGGCCTTCCACGAGGGGCTCGACATCCACGCCGCGACGGCCGCGCGCGTCTTCGGCGTCGAGCCGGGGGAGGTCGACCGCGAGCAGCGCCGGCGCGCCAAGGTCTTCAACTTCGGCGTGCTCTACGGGCTGACGGCCTTCGGCCTGACGCAGCGCGAGGGCATCCCGCGCGAGGAGGCGGAGGCGTTCATCCGCGCCTACTTCGAGGCCTACCCGAGGGTCGCCGAGTGGCGCGATCGCGTCGTGGAGGAGGCGCGCGAGAAGGGGTACGCGGAGACGCTCACGGGACGGCGCCGGCCGGTGCCGGCGCTGCGCGCCCGCGATCGCAACCAGCGCATGGCGGCGGAGCGCATCGCGATCAACATGCCGGCGCAGGGGACCGCGGCCGACATCATCAAGCTCGCGATGAACCGCATCGACCGAGAGCTCGAGCGGCGGCGCGCCGAGGGCGCGCGCGCGCGGCTCGTCCTGCAGGTGCACGACGAGCTCATCTTCGAGCTGCCCGCGGCGGAGCTCGACGGCGTGCGCCGGACGGCGGCCGAGCTCATGCCCTCCGTCGAGCTCGCCGTCCCGCTGGTGCTCGAGGAGAAGTGGGGGCGCTCCTGGGGGGAGCTCGACGCGCCGCCGTCCCCGCTCTCCGGCGCCGCCCGGTGACGGCCGGGCGCGGCGCCCCGGGGCTCCGCCGGGGAGGCGCGCCCTCCGGGCATCCCCCTCCCGCGACCCCGGCGGCCGGGGCCCGCCGTGCCTGAGCTGCCCGAGATCGAGACGATCCGGCGCGACCTGACGCCGCTGGTCGTCGGACGGACCCTCGAGCGGGTGCGGATCCTCCCGGGCGCGGAGCGGCTCGCCGTCACCCATCCCCCGCGCGAGCTGGAGCGTCTCCTCGGGGGCCGGCTCATCGGGGGGACCGCCCGGCACGGCAAGTACCTGCTCCTCGCCCTCGACGACGGCCGCCACTGGGTGATCCACCTGCGGATGACGGGATCCCTGGTGCACGAGCGGGCGGCCGGCGGCCGGGCGGCGGCGCCCGCCGGCGCGCGCTACGAGCGCGCCCGCGCCTCGCTCGACGATGGCTCCGCGCTCTCGCTCCGCGACGTCCGCAAGTTCGCGACGTGGCACCTCGTCGCCGAGCCCCGGGAGGCGTTCCCGCGGGCGGGCCCCGACGCGTTGTCGGAGGGATTCTCGGCCCGCTGGCTCGGGCGGGCGCTCGCGAGGCGCTCGGTGGCGGTGAAGTCGGCGCTGCTCGACCAGGCGGTCGCGGCGGGCGTCGGCAACATCTACGCCGACGAGGCCTGCTGGCGGGCGGGGATCGATCCGCGCACCCCGGCGAACCGGCTCGGACGGAGGCGCGTGGCGCGGCTCCACGCCGCCGTGGGAGAGGCGCTGCACGCCTCGCTCGCCGATCGCGGTTCGAGCTTCAGCGACTACCGCGACGGTCTGGGCGCGGAAGGGATGCACACGGTGCGCGTCCAGGTGTTCCGGCGCGAGGGGCAGCCGTGCCGGCGCTGCGGCGCGATCATCGTGAAGCGGCGCGTCGGCGGCCGGGGCACGCATCTCTGCCCGGGCTGCCAGAGGCGGTAGCGCGGTGGGGACGCTCGCCTCGAGCTTCGCGCTGATCTTCCTCGCCGAGCTCGGCGACAAGTCGATGCTGCTCGTCCTGGCGGTCGCGACCCGCGCGCGGCTCGCCGTCCTGCTCGCCGCGGTCGCGCTCTCCGCCGTACTGATCATGGGAGCGTCGGCCTTCATCGGCGCCGCGGCCGGCGAGATCCTGCCCCGGCGCCTCGCGGAGGCGGCATCGGCCCTGCTCTTCATCGCGGTCGGGGCGTGGACGGTGCGCGCCTCGCTCGCGGGCGACGGCAACGGGGCGCAGGAGCACGGCATGCCGGACTTCCTGAGGCGGGCGCGCCGGGTCGACGCGCGGTGGGCTCCGCTGCTGCTCGGGGCGGCGCTCGTCGCCGGGCTCACCGTCGCCGAGCTCGGGGACAAGACACAGCTCGGGACGATCTCCCTGGCCGGCGCCGATCCGGACCGGGCGGTGCTCATCTGGGCGGGCGCGGCCGCCGGGATGACGGCGGCCGACGTGCTCGCGATCGTCGCCGGCGTGCGCCTGGCGCGCCTGCTCCCCGTCCCGCTCGTCGAGCGCGTCGCGGGGGTGCTCTTCATCGTCGCCGGCCTCGTGCTCGCCCTGCTCGCCGTGCTCTGAGGAACCCCGCCCCTTGAGGTGGCCGGCCTCCGGGTAGTACCGTTCCCGGCGCTTGACGGCGCGGATCCGGGCCGTCCGGGCGGGGTGGATGTCCATGGCGATGCTGGCTCTGGTCAGTGTCCTCCTTCTTGTCGCCGTGCTCGCGCACGGCGCGGCCGCGCTGTACCTGGCGAACGAGCTGACGCGCTCGCCGCGCCGCCGCGTCCGGGGCACGCCCGCAGACCGGGGGCTGCACTACGAGGAGGTGCGCTTCCACACCGTCGATCGCGTGCGGCTCCACGGCTGGTTCATCGAGTCGCCGGGGGCGCGGGCGACGGTGGTGGTCGTGCACGACGGCGGCGGGACGCGCGCCGACGAGACGCAGGGGCTCCTTCAGCTCCAGCACGAGCACGTGCGGCGCGGCTTCCACGTGCTCGCGTTCGACCTGCGCGGGCGCGGCGAGTCGCCGGGGGGGCGGGACCGGCTCGGCGGGCCCGAGCTCCGGGACGTGGTCGCGGCGATCACCTACGCGTCGCGCCGCGCGCCGGAGCTCCCCGTGCTGCTCCACGGCTTCGGCGTCGGGGCGACGCTCGCGCTCGAGGCCGTCGCGGTCGCGGAGAGCCGCGTCGCCGCGGTGATCGCGGATTCGCCCATCGCCTCGATGCGCGAGCAGAGCCGGTGGCAGCACCCGCGCGTGCCGGGCTACCTCTTCGGGCTCGCCTGCGTCGCGGCGCGGCGGCTCTTCGCAGCCGACGTCGACGCCCTCGACCCCCTGGCCGCCGTCGCCCGCGCGGGGGAGGTGCCCGTCTACTTCGTCTGCGGCGAGCTGGACGAGCACGTTCCTCCCAGCCAGACCCTCAACATCGCGGCGGCCTCGCTGAGCAGCCGTCACGAGGTGTGGGTCGCGCCGGAGGCGGGGCACTGCGGCGCCTACCTCGCGTACCCGGAGGAGTACCTCCGCCGCGTGAACGCGTTCGTCGAGCACGCCGTCCCGGCCAGGCTGGCCATCGCCTTCGCCGGCTAGGGTGATGCCCGCGCGCCGCGTCCCGCCCCCCGCCGGGGAGGGCCGCATCACCGACGTCGCCGGGATCCGCGTCGGCCACTGGAGCAGCCGGCGGCGCGGCACCGGCGTGACGGTCGTCCTCGCCCCGCCCGGCACGGTCGGCGGCGTCGACGTGCGCGGGGGCGCGCCCGGGACGCGCGAGACCGACCTGCTGCGCCCCGGCACGCGGGTGGAGGAGGTGCACGCCCTCCTCCTCGCAGGCGGCTCCGCTCCCGGACTCGCCGCCTCGGCCGGCGTCGTCCGGCTGCTTCAGGAGCGGGGCGTGGGCCTCGAGGTCGGCCCGCCGGGGAGGGAGCAGCGGATACCGATCGTCCCCGGCGCCATCCTCTACGATCTCTCGGTCGGCCCCGCGTGGTCGCCCGGCCCGGAGCAGGGCTACCGGGCGGCGCGCGCCGCCCGCGGCGGCCGCGTCGCCGAGGGGTCGGTGGGCGCCGGCACGGGGGCGACGGTCGCCAAGGTGGCCGGCGCCGGCGGGGGC
>VYDC01000148.1:0-7957 GCA_009843585.1 Chloroflexota bacterium
CCGCGGCCCGGGGGGGGGGAGGGCGGCTGGGCGCGCGGGCGCGACGCGGGCGGGCTGCTCGGGCCGCTCTCGCTGGCCCGCGGGGGGGCGCGAGTGGTAGCCGGGGCCCGCGGGCGCGCGCGCCGCGACCTGGAGACCGCGCTGCACGGCGGGGGCGACCATGCTGGCGCGCGTCGGCTGGTAGTCCCACTTCGTGTAGTTGCGGACGATCCCGTGCTGGTCGAGCTGCTCCTGCTGCCAGTGGATCGGGGAGGAGCGGCCCCCCGGGACGCCCTGGTCGATGGTGTAGGGGGAGCGGCCGGCGCAGATCAGCATCGCGCCGCCGCCGCGCTGCGCGTTGTGGAGCGCGCCGCCTATCTGCTGGGTGCCGACGTCGACGTGGACGAGCACGGCCTGCGGCCGCCCGGTGACCGCGTAGTGGCCGTGCGCGGCGGCGCCGGCGACCGCCTCGTCGAGGCAGAGCACGACGCGCGGCACCGCCATTCCGAGCGCCTGCCGGCGGGCGATCGCCTCCTGCACTGGAAAGGTGTCGGTACCGGAGTTGATGTAGAGGGCCTCGACGCCGGCGGCGACGAGCTGGGCAACGAAGAGCTCGGCGCCGTCGGCCTGATCGGTGAGCGCCCCGTCCGCACTCCCGGCCGCCGGCTCGCGGACCTCGTATTCGCGGATGGTCATCGCGCACCTCGCTCGCGCGGCCGCCGCCTGAGGCGCGGCGGCCGGGGGAGCGCCACTCTACACCCGGGAGGGACGCGACGGAGCAGGCGGCTCGGCCGGGACCTCAGCGCCGCGCGCGCAGCAGGCCCCGGACGTAGTCCATCTGGCCGGCGTGGTGCGAGCTGTGATTGATGAGGCTCACCAGCCGCACGCCCACGGTCGGGAGCGGCTGGTACTGCGGCTCGTCGAGGACGCGGTCGAGCGCCTCGGCTGTGAGCGTGCTCACGTAGTCCGCCGTGCGCGCCCAGACCGCGTCGTCGTACTCGAGCAGCAGCCGGGCCCCGGGCGCCCCGACCGCCGTCATCTGTTCCGGCGTGTGGCCGGTGCCGTAGTCCTCGCTCTCGGCGGCCATCCCGAAGCGCTCGTGCCAGCCCTCCTCCAGCCACGCCTGCCCCCCGCCGGAGAGACCCGCGATGTGGTGGTCCTGGACGCGCATCACATGCCAGGCGAGCCAGCCGACGGGGTTCGAGCCCTCCTCCGGCTGGTACGCCATGAGCTCGGGCGTGGCGCCCTCGAGCACCCGCCGGATGATGCCGTGGCCTCGCTCGAGGCCATCTGTGATCAGATCCCGGACGTCCATGGTTCCGTTCCTTTCCCGAGGGCGCCGATCCGCGGCGCTCCGAGGCTACGGCGCGGACGAGCGTCCCTTCCAGCGCGCCCGCAGGAGAGCCGCGTGCCGGCTCGGCCGAGGCCCGCCGGGCGGGCGCTACCCGATCGCCTCCACGCCGCGGCGCGCGAGTTCCTCGTCCTCGACGGCGGCGAGGCCGGAGACGCCGATCGCGCCGACGCACGCACCGTCCGCGCCGAGCACCGGGACGCCGCCCCGCAGCGCGGTGAGGCCGGGGTCCGCGAGGTCGCCGACGCCGACGCCCATCTCCGCGAGCCGGGGACCGAGCAGGCCGGTCTCACTGCGCGTCCTGGCCGCGCTGTACGCCTTCGCCACGGCGACGCGCGCCGAGAGCGCATTGCCGGGGCCCGAGCGCGCGAAGGAGACCAGCTCGCCCGCGTCGTCGACCACGGCGACCGCTACCGGCCGCGGATCGCCGGCGGCCGCGTGCGCGTCGAGGATCGCGTCCAGGGCGCGCCGACCCTCGCCAAGTCCGATCGTCTCCCGGCTGTGCATCGCGTCCCCTCCCATCACGGCGTTCGCACAGCCGTTATACCGCCCGCGCCGCCTCGGGGCCGGGCGCGCGCTCGGCCGCGGTAGACTCGGGCGCCGCATCCGGCCGGCGAAGGGAGAATCCCGTGGGCGTGGTGGCGTCGCGCGACGGGCTCACCATCCACTACGAGGTCGACCTCCCGGCCGGGGCGACCGGGGACGCCGGGAGCGTGGTGCTCCTGCACGCGGCCGGGGCGGACGGCTCGGCGTGGGAACGGCTGGACTGGATCGAGCCGCTGGCCCGGGCGGGACTGCGGGTCATCCGCCCCGACGCGCGCGGCTACGGCAGGAGCGGCCGCGTCGCGGAGCCCCGGCTGCTCGCCGGCTCGCCCTGCGTCGACGACATAGCGGCCGTGCTCGACGCCGAGGGAGTCGAGGCCGCGCACCTCGCCGGCTACTCGATGGGCGCCTGCCACGCGCTTCGCTTCCCCGAGGCGCAGCCGCACCGGGTGCGGTCGCTCGTACTCGGCGGCGTGATCGTCGGCGCGCTGGCGATCCAGGGTCTCCACCTCGCGGCCGAGGAGCGGGCGGAGGATCAGCGCCTGCTCGCCCTGCGGCAGCTCGACGGGGCCCTCGAGCGGCTCTCGGGCGGCGCGGCCGAGGTCGTGCGCGCGGCGCACGAGGTCGTGCGGACCGAGCCCCTCTCCCGGCCCGACCTCTCGCGGGCGCAGGTCCCCGCGCTCGTGGCCGCGGGCGGCGGCGACCCGGCGTCGGAGCCCTGGATCCGCACGGAGCTGGCGAGGCTGCTCCCGGGCGCGCGCGTGCTCGTGCTCGAGGGGCGCGACCACGTCGCCTGCCTCGCCGACCCGCGGCTGCGCGACGCGGTCGTCTCCTTCCTGGACGGACAGCGCGAGGCCCGGGGAGAGCCTTCGCCTTCGCTATAGTGCGGGCCGCGAGGCGCGGTGAACGGGGGAACGTGATGGCGGCGCGGACCTACGGCATGGGTGTGATCGGCACGGCGTGGGCGGCGGCGGCGCCGCTCCCCGCGTTCTCGACCTACGACGGCATCGAGCTCCGCGCCATCGCGAGCGGGCGCCGCGCCCGGGCCGAGGCCGCCGCCGAGAAATACGGGATCCCGCACGCCTCCGACGACTACCGCGAGATGCTGGCGATGCCCGACATCGACATGGTCTACATCGCGGGCCCCAACGAGCTGCACCGTCCGATGGTGCTCGACGCCGCCGCGGCGGGTAAGCACATCCTCTGCGAGAAGCCCATCGGCCTGAACGCGGCGGAGGGTCGCGAGATGCTCGCGGCCGTGGAGGCGGCGGGCGTGGCCCACGTCGTCTGCATGACGATGCGCCCCTTCGTCACGCACGGCTACGTCAGGCGGCTTGTCGCCGACGGGGCAATAGGCGAGCCGCGCCACTACAGCTACACCCACTTCGCGGGCTGGGGCGGCCGCGACTGGAGCTGGCACCGCGACGCCTCGCGCGGCGGCGGGATGCTGATGGCGGTCGGAAGCCACTACATCGACATGGCGCGCGAGTTCGTCGGCGAATGGGCGAGCGTCTCGTGCGAGCTGCGCCACTGGACCGAGGAGGTCCCCGACGAGGAGGGCGCGATGCACCGGGTCACCGCCGACGAGGGCTTCGGCCTGCTCGGCTCGTCGCGCTCCGGCGCCGCCATCTCGATCCACTTCTCGGCGAACGTCCCGGGCGCACGCGGGCGCCTGGTCGAGCTCTACGGCAGCGACGGAAGCGTCGTGATCGACGGCGACGAGATGGGCGCAGGCGCGACCGTGACGGTGGCGAGGCGATCCGAGGGCGGGACGCCCCGGGTCGTGGAGGTGCCGCCGCCCGACGATCCCCCGGAGGTCGCCGCCTGCGCCGAGCGGCGCTTCGGGACGATGGCGCACGCGCTGATCGCGGCCATCGAGAGCGGCGAGCCGCAGGCGCCCAATCTCGTCGACGCGCTCCGTGTGCAGGAGGTGCTCGACGCGGCCGTTCGCTCGGCGCGCGAGGGCGTCGTGGTGCGGCTTGCGGAGCCGGCGGGGAGCTGAGCCGGGCGCGACACCGCGGCGGACGGGAGCGCACATGGGAGCACGCGCGCCCGCCGGGCCGGCACGCCGATGATCCTGGACGCGCGCACCCTCCCCCGGGAGGGGGAGCTCGATGCCGATCTCGTCATCGTCGGCGGGGGCCCCGCCGGGCTCATCCTCGCGCGCGAGATCGCCCGCGACGGGCCGGGCATCCTGCTCGTCGAGTCGGGCGGGCGCGGCGGCGACGACGGCGCGCAGCGGCTGACGGCTCTCGATGAGAGCGCGAGCGACCTCCACCCGCACGGCGAGACGCGGTGGCGCCAGCTCGGGGGCACCGCGACCATCTGGCACCGATCCGCCGACCGCTGGGCGCGCTACCTCCCGCTCACGCCGCTCGATCTCGAGCGGCGCGACTGGGTTCCGGACTCGGGGTGGCCCTTCGCCTGGGAGGAGCTCCAGCCCTACGTGCCCCGCGCGCTCGAGGGCTGCGGGGTCGAGGAGCCGTCCCTCCGCGTCGAGGACTGGGAGAGCGCCGAGGCGCCCCGGCTCCCGCTCGACCCGTCTCGCTTCCGGACGGCGATCGAGACCTTCGGTTCCCCGGAGGTCTTCACGGAGCGCTACCCCGCCGAGCTGGCCTCGGAGGCCGGCGTCACCGTCCTGACCAACGCGACCGCGGTCGCGCTTGAGCAGCGGGGGGGATCGGAGGCCGTCGAGCGCGTGCGCCTCGCCTCGCTCGGCGGCGAACGGCGCTCGGTCCGTGCGCGCCGCTTCGTGCTGGCGGCCGGCGCGATCGAGAACGCCCGTCTGCTCCTGCTGTCGAACGCCCGGGAGCCGGCGGGGATCGGCAACCGCCGTGGCCTGGTCGGGCGCTACCTGATGGAGCACGCGAAGGTGCACGCCGGGATCCTCACAGCCCGGGATCCCGGGCTGATGGAGCGCACGGCGCTCTACGACGTCAGGCGGCTCGGCGCCGGGATGGTCGGCGCGAAGCTGGCGCTCGCCGCCGAGGCGCAGCGCGAGTTCGGTCTCCTCGCGAGCGCCGCGCGGCTCGTGCGCGCCGGAGGGATACGGTGGTCGCGCGCGAGCGCCGGCGAGCACGCCTTCGACGTCGAGCTGCAGACGGAGCTCGCCCCCGACCCCGAGAACCGGCTGACGCTCTCGGCGGACGTCCGCGATGAGCTGGGGATGCCCCGGGCCTCGCTGCGCTGGCGCTGGGGCGAGCTCGAGCTCGCGAGCGTTCGGCGTACGGGACGGTTGCTCGCGACCGAGCTCGATACCGCCGGCGTCGGCCGCCTCGAGATCCCGCCGCCGGGCGAGCGCCCCGAGCTGACCTCGCCGAGCTCGCACCAGATGGGGACGACGCGCATGCACGACGACCCGGCTCGCGGCGTCGTGGACGGTGCGGGCCGCGTCCACGGCGTTCCGAATCTCTGGGTGAGCGGCGCCTCGACCTTCCCGACGGGCGGATACGCGAACCCGACGCTGACCATCGTCGCGCTCGCGCTGCGACTCGCAGACGAGCTCAGACGGCACGCCCGCGCGGCGGAGCGGGGGGTCGCGATCGATGGCGGGGGCAGGCCGCCCGCCGCGATCCGCTGAGAGGGAGGAGCGGCGATGCAGACGCGCGAGGAGGTGGCGGCCGCCGGGCGGGCGATGCGAGAGGCGCTGGGGCTCACGGCACCCGCCTCCCTCGCGGCGGTGCCGGGGCTCGAGGAGCACTCGACTGAGGCGATCTTCGGGGCGATCTGGGCGCGCCCCGGCCTGAGTCTCCGGGAGCGGATGCTGGCGACGCTCTCCGCGCTCAGCTCGCTCCAGCGCCTCGAGCAGCTGCGCCGCTACGTCGGAGCCGCGCTCACGATCGGGCTCGCGCCCGAGGAGGTGGAGGAGGTCCTCGTCCACTGCTCGGTGCACGCCGGGATGTCGACCGCCGCCGGATCGCTGCGGGTCGCGCACGAGGTCTTCGCGGCGCGCGGGGTCGAGCCGTCGCCGAGGACGATCCCCGAGCGAACGCTCGAGGAGGCGGATGAGCGAGGCGCCGCCTTCCGGCAGCGGCTCGTCGGCGAGGACGCCGAGCCGCCGCCCTACCTCCGCGCGGCGGCGGAGCTGCAACCGGAGCTCGGCCCGTGGACCAGGCGCTACGCCTTCGGGGGGATCTTCCAGCGACCGGGCCTCGACACGCGCTCGCGCGTGATCTGCAGCATCGCCTCGCTCGCGTCGCTCGGGCGTGAGGCACAGCTCCCCGCCTTCGTCGGGGGAGCGGCCCGGATCGGGATCACCCGCGAGGAGCTGGGCGAACTCCTGCTGCAGGTCGGCCCGTACGCGGGGATGCCGGCGAGCGCGAACGCGATCACGGTCGCGGCTCGCGAACTCGGCCCGGGCGGGAGCGCGCCGTGAGGGCCGGAGCCCCTGCCGGCGGGTGACGCCGCGCCCCCCCGAGGCGCGGCTCCCGCGATGGGGACGTGTCCCGGAGCGACCGACCGGGAGCCGGCACGGCGTCCGCGACCGGCAGCGTGATCAGACGAGAGACGCGATCGCCTCCGCCTCACGCAACACGGAGCCGCCGCTCTCGGTGCGGCAGCGGGGACAGGTCGGCTCGGGCGGCGCGCCCATGTCGAAGAGGCGCACCTGCTGCGGGACGGAGGCGATCAGGAGTCCGCAGACGGTCCCGACGCGCTGCGCGTGATAGAGCCGGGGCTCGAGCTCCTCCGCATCGTGCAGCAGCACCCAGTGCCAGTCGTCGGCGAGGTCGTCCATCGCCTTGGCAACGATCCGGACGTCCGACACCGCTCGCCCCTCCCCGGGCCGGCCGGCGGCTGGGACCGCCAGCGGTCGGCGCGCAGGTGTACGGTACGCGACGCGCAGGGAGCCGGGGAGTGGAGGCGCGGGATGCGCGGCTATGCCTCGTGCCGCTGGGGGCAGGTGCACTACCGGTCCGCGGGGGCGATCCGGGGGGATGCGAGCCGGACGGCCGCGCTCCTCTTCCACGAGTCGCCACAGTCTTCCGCGATCTTCGAGCGAGCGCTCCCCCTCCTCGGCGAGCGGCTCGCCGCCTACGCGTTCGATACCCCGGGCTACGGCTACTCGGATCCGCCGCCGGGCCCCCGCTCCGTCCCCGAGTACGCGGCGGCCATGCTGGAGGCGGCCTCCTCGCTCGGCCTCGACCGCTTCGCCGCCGTCGGCGTTCACACCGGCACCGGCATCGCGCTGCAGATGGCCGCGCAGGCGCCGGAGAGGGTGAGCCACCTAGTGATCTCGGGGACGCCGGGCGCGATGCGCGAGTGGCGAGCCGGCTGGCTCGCGGACCCGCCGGGACCGATTCCGCTCGCGGATGACGGCGCGCACCTCCGGAACCAGTGGCTGACCGCGACGGGGCGCGGCGGCACCGCCGATCTCGCGCTCGCCACCCTGATGACCACGAGCGTGCTCCGCATCCACGAGCGCTGGGGCTGGGCGCTCGACGGGGTCGCGCGGCACGACCCGGAGCCGGACCTGCGCGCGCTCAGCTGCCCGGTGCTCGTCCTCGGCGTGGAGTTCGACACGCTCATCGAGGAGGACCGCGAGGCGGCACTCGCCGCGCCCGGCGCCCGCTTCGAGCTCGTCGAGGGCCTGCCCGGGCAGCTCCCGTGGCGCGCGCCTCACCGCTTCGCGCGCGCGGTGTCCGACTTCGTCGCGGGCCCTGATCCGGATCCGGGAGTCGCCTGACGTCGCAGTCGAGGTCGGGGCCCTGTCAGGGGCCGCGGCCCCGCGCGGGATGCCGATACGGCCATCACCCCTACACTCCTCGGTGGGAATGGAAGCGCGTCCGACCGGCGACGCCGCCTCCACCCACCAGTGCGGCGGAGGTCTCTCGCATGCGCACGCTCGTCGCCGCCGTCTCGATCATCGCCCTCTCCCTGGCGGTTGCCGGCTGCCGGGGAGACGGCGGGCCCGCCGACGCGCAGCCGGCGGCCGCTCCCCCCAAGTGGGACCCCGCCGAGTACACCAAGCACGTCGTCCGGACTGCGATCGGCAGATACGACTCGGAGGGTCTCGACGCGACCCTCGACCACTACAACGCGCCGGAGAGCATCGACGGCCAGTGGTACGTCTTCATCATCGACGAG